>JASBSH010000107.1 GCA_030149025.1 Actinomycetales bacterium
CGCTTGTACCGCGCCGACCGTTCGGGGTCGTTGACGATGTCCGACCACGCGAGCACAGGGTCGCCCAGCCGCTGCTTCGCCTCCCGGAACATCTCCAGCAGGACGCCGCGGATGTACGGGTACCGAACGCGGGTGGGCGAGTACGTGTACCAGGAGAACGCGGCGCCCCGCGGACAGCCGCGGGGGTCGTACTCCGGCCGGTCCGGACCCACCGGCGGGTAGTCGGTCTGCTGCGCCTCCCAGGTGATGATCCCGTCCTTGACGTACACCTTCCACGAGCACGATCCCGTGCAGTTCACCCCGTGCGTGGAGCGGACCACCTTGTCGTGGCTCCACCGGTCCCGGTAGAAGTCGTCAGCACGACGGCCACCGACCTTGTAGAGCGTCCTCAGGTCCTTCGAGACCTCACCCGACCGGAAGAACCGGCCCGTGCGGACCAGGGCCTCGCTCAGGGGCCCGTCCATACCCGGCTGCTCGTCGCTCCCTGTCCGGTCGGCCGGCCGGTTCAGCTCCGTCGTCACGCCACGCTCCCGTCGATCGATGATCCTTCAGGCCGAGAGTCCGCGCGGACCGCTGGCCGGCCGGCGTTCTTCGTACGTGCACCTCAATCCCTACACCATCGAGGCCTACCTCGCAGTAGCCGTTGATGCGGCCGTAGCGCGTCGGACGCTGGTCTGGTTGAAGACGAGCGCGGCTAGCGCGACACCGGCTAGCAGGGCGAGACCGATGGCGTACGAACCGAACTCCCCGTAGAGCGCCCCCATCAGCAGTGGCGGCACGAAGCCGCCGAGACCGCCGGCCGCACCGACGATCCCGGTGACCGCGCCGACCTTGTTGGCCGGGGCGAGCAGTGCCACGAGGGCGAAGACGGCACCGCTGCCGGCTCCGAGCGCCCCGGCCATCGACAGGAACGCGATGGTGCCGAGGGGGTTCAGGTCCGGGGTGAAAGCCTGCACTGCAGCGCCGATCGCGACGACGATCATCACGATGTTGAGCACCCGGACGGCACCGAACTTGTCGGACAGCGCACCACCGACGGGTCGCATGGCGACGGCGAGCAGGACGAAACCGGCCATCTTGGTGGCCGCGTCGACCTGGGTGCGGCCGTAGGCGGACTCGAGGTAGGCGGGTAGATACACGGAAAACGCGACGTAGCCGCCGAACGCCACCGCGTAGAGCGCGGCCGCCTGCCACGTGACCCGCAGCCTCAGAGTGGCACCCATCCGCTGCCCGAACGGCTCGGAAGGGACGACCCGACCTGGAACGTCACGGAGGAAGACCGCGGACACGACGGTGAACAGCGCGAGCACGATCGCCATGACGACGAAAGGGGTCTGCGTCCCACCTGCGTCGACCAGCTGGACCGTCGTCAGGGCGCTGATCGCGGTGCCGCCCATGCCGACGCCGAAGATGCCGATCGCAAGTCCGCGCCGCTCGGGCGGAAACCAGTTGTTCACCATGGGCACGCCGACGGCGAAGGCGGTGCCGCCTACCCCGAGGAAGAAGCCGCCGACAAGCAGCGCGACCAGGGAGGAGTGCCCGGCCAGGCCGATGAACAAGACCGGCAAGATCGTGATAACGCTGACGACCGGGAACATCACGCGCCCACCGAAGCGGTCGGTCAGCGCGCCAACGGGGATCCGGCCCAGCGACCCGACGACGACGGGCACCGCCACCATCAGAGACTGCTGGAAGGGCGTGAGGCCGAGCTGCTCCTGCAACCGGGGCGCCAGGGGGCTGAGCAGCGCCCAGGCCCAGAAGTTGACTCCGAACCCGGTCGTGGCGAGGGCCAGCATGATCCAAGGGGTCGCGCCCCTCATGTGAGCTTGCGGGCCGCTGGTCGGGCGGCTCTCAGGCATGGCAGCAGACCCTTCCACGACTTCGGTGCTCCTGCAAGGCTCACAGCATGGTGACGATCACAGGTTGTAGCCATTCGGGAGGCTGCGTGGTGACGCTCCTACCTGCCAAGTGTGATCATGAAAGTCCGGTTGCACGGACGAACCGGGTTTTCATGATCACCGCAGTTGGGGTGGCTGTCGTCCGCACTGGCGCTACGCCGGGACCCGCCAGGTGAGCGCCGTACCACCCTGGGGGCCTGATGCCACGCGGAATTCGCCGTCGTGCCGGGTCGCCCGCTCGCGCATGTTGGCCAGCCCGCTGCGCCGGTCCGGCTCCGGCGGGATCCCGATGCCGTCATCGACAACCCGCAACTCCACCTGGTCGCCCGTACGCAATGTGACCGAGACGTTCGACGCGCCCGCGTGACGGGCCACGTTCGACAGGGCCTCACGCAGGACGGCGAGCAGGTCGGGGACGACGTCCGGCGGCACCGCGGCCAAGGGCCCCTCGATGCGTACCAAGGGCGTGAAACCCAGCGCCGGCAGTGCGTCCTTCACCACGGAGTCGATGTCGGCCGCCAGTCCGCCACCGACCGCCGTCCTGCCGTGGAGCTGGAAGATCGTGCGGCGGACATCCTTGATGGTGTCGTCGAGATCACCGACAACGTGCTCCAGGCGCTCCCGCACGGTCGGTTTCGTCGCCTCGCGCGCGGCGGACTGGATGCTGAGGCCGATCGCGAACAGCCGCTGGATGACCAGGTCGTGAAGGTCCCGGGCGATCCGGTCGCGGTCCTCGAGGACGGCGAGCCGGGACAGGTCGTCGTGAACGGCGGCGACCTGCATCGCCAGCGCGGTCTGCTCGCTGAAGCTGCGGATCATCGCGAGGTCCTCGGGGCCGGACCTCGCGTCGACCCGTTCTATCCACGCGAGCACCAGCCAGCCCAACTCGTCCCCGTCCGTCGACAGCAGCGGCGAGAACACACTGACCGAAGCGGCGGGTGGGACGATGCGCCCTGCCTGCGTGGCGTCGTCCGGGTATCCGGCGGTCGTGGTCGGTTCAGCGGTTTGTCGTTGGGTCCGGACGACGGCCGCCGGCTCCCCCTCCTCCAGCGTCGGCACGGCCGCGTCGTCGACGACGCCACCCAGCGGCGTGACCGGTCTCAGCGAGCCGGTCGCCGCTGACAGCCGCAGATAGCGGGCCTGGTCCCGAAGCAGCAGCGCTGCCAGATCGGCGTTCGAGGCAGCCGCCGCCGAGATGACCACCGCGTCCAGCGTCTCCCCCTGCGCGGCACCACAGCGCCGGCCGGTGGTGATGGCGCTGGTGACGGAGGCGCTCTCCTGCAGCCAGGTCTGGCGCCGCTGCGCCAGCTCGAAGAGCCGGGCGTTCTCGATCGCGACACCGGCCGCCGCGGCGAGTGCGACGACCACCTCCTCGTCCCCGAGGGTGAAGTCCTCCGGCGACCCGTCGGGGCCCATCTTCTCGGTGAGGTACAGGTTTCCGAAGACCTCGTCGCGGGTGCGCACCGGCACACCCAGGAAGGTCTTCATGCTGGGGTGCTCCGGCGGGAAACCGACCGACATCGGATGCTCGCGAAGATCGTGCAGGCGCAATGGCCGTGGGTCCTCGATGAGCAGGCCCAGCACGCCGCGACCGTGCGGCAGGTCCCCGATCTTGTCGCGCAGGTTGTCATCGACACCGTAGGTGACGAACTCGACGAGGTCCTCGCCGTCGGCACCGAGCACGCCGAGAGCGCCGTACCGGGCGTGCACCAGCACGCAGGCGGTCGAGACGATGCGCTCCATAACGGCCGGCAGGTCCAGATCGGCCGAGATCGCGACGACGGCGTCGAGCAGGGCCGCCTGGCGCTCCTGCGCCTCACGCACCGCACCGGCCCGCTCGCGGAGCTCGGCAAGCAGGTCCTCCAGGCCCACGGTCGACAGCGGGGGCAACTGGGGGCCCTCGTGGGGCGGGGATGCCGTCATCGGCCCCGAGTCTAGTAAGGACCCGCTCAGACGGCGGCAGCCTTCACGAGGGCGGGCCACGAGTCGTGGACCACGGCTACCGGGCAGTCGGCGCGGTGCAGCAGCTCCTGGCTGACAGAGCCCAGCACCATCGACCGCAGAGCGCCCAACCCGCGGCAGCCGACGACGGCGAGCCGGGCGTCCCGGCTGTTGCGCAACAGGGCGTCGACCGGGTGCGCCTGGACGAAGACCTCGTCGAACTCGACCGCCGGGTAGGACGCCGACACCTCGGCCACCGCCTCTGACAGGACCTTCCGTGCCCTGGCGACCTCCTCGTTGCCCGTCGCGAAGGTGAACCCCCACGCGTCGGTCATCGGGGGTAGGGCGAGGACGGCGCGCACCCGTGCTCCCGTGGAGGCTGCCGTGTCGGCGGCGAACACGAGCGCGTGCCGGGAGATCGCCGAACCGTCGACGCCCACCACGACCGGGCCGGTGCGGCGCACGCGCGGCCCACGGACGACGAGCACCGGGCACGGCGCGTGCGCCGACACGGCGGTGCTCACCGAACCGAGCAGCATCCGGGCGACCGGGCGATGGCCGTGGGTGCCGACGACCAGCAGGTCGCCGGGTCCGCAGAGGTCGACCAGCTCGGCGCTGGCGGAGTGGCCCACGATGACCTGGTGCGTGACCAGATGCGCCGGCAGAACCTCACGGGCGCGCCTGGCGGCGTCGGCAAGCACCTCGGCAGCCGCGCGCCGGTAGGCCTCCACGTCCAGCGGGACGGAGGCCGGCAGTTGCACGATGCAGACGAGGTGCAGAGCGGCGTGGCGCGTGCTCGCCTCCTGGACTGCGGTGGTGAGGGCGAGGTCGCTGGGGGTGGACCCGTCGTAGCCGACGACCACACGCGACACTGTGGGGGCATGAACCCGACCGGTGCTGCCGCCACCCGTCACTCTGCGTTGCTCGGACGTCCGCATGGTGAACACCTCGCATTCACGTTCTCGTCACAATGTCCCGGGGCTTGTCCCTGGCATCCGCTCGCATGTCCAGTCTCACTCGGCGCGTCTCGGGACGGCACCCTCGAAGGTCTCGGGGCATCCAGGACTTTGGTCCCGAGCCCGGCGAAGGGGCGACTCGCCTAGGCTGCAGGCATGGACAAGATCCGCGTCTATCTGCTGGACGACCACGAGGTGGTACGCAGAGGCCTGCGTGAGCTGCTCGAGTCGCAGGACGACATCGAGGTGATCGGTGAGTCCGGTAGCGCGCAGGAGGCGGGGCGGCGGATCCCTGCGCTACGACCCGACGTGGCGGTCCTGGACGCCCGGCTCCCGAACGGTAGCGGTATCGACGTCTGCCGCGAGATCCGCTCACGGGACGAGTCGATCAAGGCACTGATCCTGACGTCGTACGATGACGACGAGGCGTTGTTCGCGGCCATCATGGCCGGTGCCGCGGGCTACGTGCTGAAGGAGGTGCGCGGCACGGACCTGATCGACGGGATCCGCCGTGTCGCCGCAGGCCAGTCTCTGCTTGACCCTGCGGTCACAGCGCAGGTGCTGAAGCGCCTTCGCAGCGGTCCGGATGAGGACCCCCGGCTCGCCTCCCTGACCGCCCAGGAACGCAAGATCCTCAGCCACATCGCCGACGGGCTGTCCAACCGGCAGATCGCCGAGGAGATGTTCCTCGCCGAGAAGACGGTGAAGAACTACGTCTCGAGCCTGCTCGCCAAGCTCGGCATGGAACGGCGCACCCAGGCCGCCGTGTTCGCCGCGAAGCTGCAGCGACCGGAGCGGTCGTAGGCCTTCAGTGCCTGTCCTCCGGTGGCTCCTACCGGAACGTGCGGACCGCCAGCCTCGTCGCCCCGACTAGCCACGTGAGCGGACGGCGTCGGGGTCATCGCCCTCATCCTCGCCGAGGCCGCGGTGGCGGAGACGCTGCTCGCGATCTTCATGGCGGCGATCGCGGTCGTCTGGGCCGTGCAGATGCTTCACCACGACGGCGTTCTGTCGGCCGGTGGCGGGATGCGGGCTGCGCACCGGTAGCACCTGATCCCGTGGGTGCGGCGGTGGTAGGACGGCGGTGGCGGGATTCGTTCCCGCGCCACCGTTCTTGCTGTGGCTACCGAAGCTGCAACCGGGTGGGCGGGACCTTCGCCTCTCACGGAAGCCTGCGCGCAGTCCGAGGCTGGAGCTGGCGACGACGCGAACGCGCCGGTCGTGCCCCGCGCTCGACGAAGGAGCTGATCAGCAATGGGCGCGATAGTGGTGTACGAGTCGATGTTCGGCAACACCGAGGCGGTGGCGAGAGCCGTGGCCGAGGGGATCGGTTCGGTGATGCCTGTCGAGCTGGTCGAGGTCAACAGCGCACCTCCGCTGGCGAGCATGAGCACTGACCTGCTCGTCGTCGGCGGGCCAACCCACGCGTTCGGGCTCAGCCGGGCCAACACCCGAGCCGACGCCAAGCAGCGTGGGGCGCGGGACGAGGCATCCAGCGGCCTCGGGATCCGGGAGTGGCTGGAGGCGACGGAGAGCGCGCCGCTTCGCGTGGCGACGTTCGACACGCACGTGAAGAAGCCGAACCTTCCCGGCAGGGCCAGTCACGCCGCGGAGCGCAGACTGCACCGGATGGGCTGCGAGATCCTGACAAGGGGGATGAGCTTCTACGTCGACGGGTACGACGGACCGATGTACGCCGGTGAGGTCGACCGGGCACGTAAGTGGGGCACCGAGGTGGCTCGGTGTGCGCTGAGCGGAGCAGCTAGCCGGTAGATCCGGCCACCGAGCGGCGGACGCTGGATCAGCGCCTGCCGCTCAGATCAGTCTCCCTGTCCCTTTGGGGTGACGCCTCGAAGGCGTGAAGACTGCTCATCTTCCGGTCAGAAGAGCTCTGGTCACGCAGCCCTCGACTCACCGCTGCGCAGCGGTCGCAGCGCGCCCTCGATGCGCACGAGCTCGTGCAGCATGGCGTCGGCGGCGTCGTTCATCACATCGTTGGGCTGCACCCGGCCGCTGCCGTCGATGAACTGCGCGTGGAACGGGATGTTCACCGATTCCACGACGGGCACCAGCTTCAGGGTCGTGACGACCTGTTTGAGCTGCTGGACGGCGCGCGTGCCGGCAGCGACACCGCCGTACGACACAAAGCCAACCGGTTTGTCCTGCCATTCCTGGTGCAGGTGGTCGATCGCGTTCTTCAGCGCGGCCGGGTAGCCGTAGTTGTACTCGGGAGTGACGATCGCGAAGGCGTCCGAGTCGTCGATCCGCGCGCTCCAGTCCTTCGTGTGCTGGTGGACGTACTGGCGCAGGCGCGGGTGGTTCGGCTCGTTCATGAACGGCAGGTCGATCTGCGCCAGGTCGGCAACACGGACCTCGAAGTCGCCCTGACGCTCGGCCCGGTCCGTGAACCACTCGGCGATGGGCAGCCCGGCCCGTCCAGGACGGGTCGAGGCGATGATCACGGTCAGGACGGGCAGGGGCACAGGACCTCCAGAGAACTCGTTGCTTGTTCGACCACGTTGAGGAGCGTCGAGGCGAGACGTCGCATTCCCGCCACGGTGCCCGCGAACCCTGTGACGGGCGCCACGAGCGGCTCCCGGGCCGTGGCGTGCGCGGTGGAGCGCTGCGTACTTTGGCGGCTGGCCGTCGCTGCGTCTGCCATTCCGGTGCGGCCACGTGGCAGGAGCTGCCGCCGTTCGACGAGGGAGGACAAGCTGCCAATCCTCGGGGTGGATGTGGCCAGGTGGGCGCTCGCATCACCGGAGGCAGCCCGGCTGGGCGGAGTGGTCGCACGAGGAAGCCAACTTGGCGTTGACGGGTACCGGTCCCCAGGCGACCACCCGCCACCTTGGGACGCGTAGCGCGGCGCTGACGGAGGGAGGCGGGCACGAAAGTGCGCCGGGGACTGCTCAAGGAGGCGGGCGAAGATGAGGACGGCGAAGGGCCCGGTCGGTGTGGACCGGGCCCTAGCGTGGTGGCTGGTCAGCTCACTTCAGGAACGGGAACCTCTGCACGATGGACAGCTTGTTCCAGTAGCGGCCGATGCCGAGGGTGTAGCCGGCGGAAACCGTGGCCAGGCCGATCAGCACCAGTGCGTAGATCAGGTGGTCGTCCAGGAACGGGTTGGTCGCGATCGGCAGCGAAGCGGCCCACATGAAGACCAGCAGCAGGGCACCGGAAGCAGCTGCGATGCGCATCGCCACACCGGCGACCAGTGCGATGCCCAGACCTGCGAGGCCGATCATGAACAGCCAGTCGGCCCAAGCCTGTCCGGCCAACGCGTTGAAGACCCCAGCGAACGGCCCCTCGACGCCCGACAGGTAGCCCGTGGTCGGCGAGCCGCCGTTGACCCACGCCCGTTCGGAGGGAGTGGAGAATCCGAAACCGAACAGCTTGTCCAGGAAGGCCCAGAGGAAGATGAACCCCAAAGCGATCCGGGTCACCCCCCACATGTACGGACCGGCCTTGCTCTGCGGCGGGGTCTTGCCGAGCTCGGCGAGCTCCGGGTGGACGAACTCCTGGCGCCTGCCCTTCGGCGTCATGGTGCTCATGGTTCCTCCTCTTGTTCGACCGGTTGTTTCCGGTCTCCTGTTGTTGTGCCTTCACGCTATGGGCCAGCCACCATGCACCGAACCGGCCCAATGCCCCGTGTTGGAAGGACGAAGGTCCCCGGGGCGGGATTGCCCAGGGGACCTTCGTAGCCAAGGACGGTCGTAGCCAAAGACTTTCGCAGCCAAAGACTTTCGCAGCCAAAGACATTCGCAGCCAAAGACTTTCGCAGCCAAAGAGTTCGCAGCCGCGCCGGACTGCGCGGCGGACCGGTGTCAGCGACCCGTCGGACGCGTGATCCTGCGGCCCGTCACGGTGTCCAGGTAGACGCCGATGAAGAACTCCTTCTCCCCAGGCGCCCAGGGCCGCATGTCGGCCAGCTGAAGCACCGCGAGGTCGTCAAGGTCCTCGATCACACGACCACGACCGACCGCGAGCCGGGGGGACGGCGAAGGGCCCG
>JASBSH010000117.1 GCA_030149025.1 Actinomycetales bacterium
GGATGGCATCTTCGAAACCTCCTCGTGGCTGGGGCAAGGAGGCAGAGCTGCATCCCGGCTCCAGTCCGCGAACCTCGACGGACGATCAGGAACCACCTCTCGTCAGGTGCTCCGGCTCGCCGCCTGGACCGGACGCCGCGATGGCGACGACCGATGGCGGCCTACGGTTGCGGGTCAGCGCCGGATTCCGACCGGCTTTCCCTGCACGTGAGGTCGACAGGGAGACGTTCTCACGCCCCCGCGACGACGGTCAAAGGGGGGGTGCTGGGCGTTCCCCGGCGTCATGACGTTCACCGCCACGGTTCCGCTCCGGAGGCACGGCGATGCGGCAGGCTGGTGTCGTGCCGGATGACTTCCTGATCGCACGCAACCCGGAACAGGGCTCGACCCTGCCGTACCTGATCCGGTTGCCGTTGGGTCCGGGCGGGGTCGTGCTGAAGGTCCGGGAGACCTGGCCCAGGACCAGCAAGGTGTACGCCCACCGGGCCCAGGGCTGGCCGGACGAGCCGGAGATCGTCGAGCGTGTCGCCGTCCGGTCCTGCGTGCGGCGTGGCGCCGCCATCGACCTGGTGCTCGACCGCGGCCGGGAGAACCGTTCGCAGCTCGTTTTCACTCGCATCCGCGGCGGTCGCGAGGCGATCTTCTGGCAGTCGCCTCGCACCAGCAAACAGGCACGCCCGAACATCTCCCTGCCCACGGCACGTGCCCAGGGCCGGGCATCGCTGGCCGTCCTGGTCGACGTCCGTGAGCGCTATCCGTATCGGTTCGCCGAGCAGCAGGTGACGACCGAACGCCGCAGACTGCCCGCCGGCGACTACGCCGTCGAGCTCGACGGCCGGGTCGTCGCGGCGGTGGAGCGCAAGAGCATGCAGGACCTCGGCAGCAGTCTTCTGGGCGGCACCCTTCGGTACGCACTTTCGGAGCTCTCCGCCCTACCCCGCGCGGCTGTCGTGGTCGAGGAGCGGTACTCGCAGCTGTTCGCGCTCGAGCAGGTCCGCCCAGCCACGGTGGCCGATGCGCTCGCGGAGGCCCAGGTCAGGTGGCCGACGGTGCCCATCGTCTTCACCGACAACCGGAAGCTGGCGCAGGTGTGGACGTACCGGTACCTCGCAGCGGCTCTCACCGAGTTGACCACCCACGCCGCGACCACCGACCTCGAGAGCACCCTGCCGGAGGCCGGGCCGGTCCCCCAACGAGCCCCGACCGCGGCTGAGATCCGGGCCTGGGCGGCCCGGACGGGTTTGCCGGTCTCCGATCGGGGACGAGTGCCGGCCTCCGTCGTCGAGGCATTCCTGGCGCAGCGGCCGAGCAGCCAGGAGCCCTCCGCCCCCCGGCGCAGCCGCCCTAAGGTGAGGCCATGAGCACCTGGACCTGGACCTTCGAGGACTCGGCAGGCAAGAGCGTGAAGCCGCCGTCGGCGCCGTCCGCACCGTTCCCGAGCCAGGCGGACGCCGAGGGCTGGATCGGCGAGAGCTACCAGCAGCTCGTCAGCGAGGGCGTGGATGCCGTGCGGCTGTTCGAGGACGACACCGAGGTGTACGGCCCGATGTCACTGCACCCCACAGGCTGATCCGCAACACCACCTCCGCGGCTGCTGATCCGGTTCTGGGGCCCCATCCTGCGATGATCATGAAATCCCGGTTCGAACACTGAACCGGGATTTCATGATCACGGACAGGGGTGGGTGGTCAGGCGACGCGGCCGGCGGGAGCGCCCATCGCAGTGCGCGCCGGGTCGCGCTCGACGACGCCGTCGAGGATCTCGTCGATCTTGCGCATGGCCTCGTCCGGGATCTTCACGCCGGCCGCCTTGACGTTCTCCTGCACCTGCTCCGGGCGAGAGGCGCCCACCAGGGCGGCCGCGACGTTCCGGTTCTGCAGCACCCAGGCCACGGCGAGCTGCGCCATGGTGAGCCCGAGGTCGTCCGCGACCGGCCGCAGGTTCTGCACGGCACGCAACGTGTCGTCGTCCATGAACCGCTGGACGAACCGTGCCCCGCCCTTGGAGTCGGTGGCGCGTGAACCCGCGGGCGGGGGCTGGCCCGGCTGGTACTTGCCGGTGAGCACGCCCTGGGCGATCGGCGACCACACGATCTGGGAGATGCCGAGCTGTTCGCAGGTCGGGATGACCTCGCCCTCGATCACCCGCCACAGCATCGAGTACTGCGGCTGGCTCGAGATCAGCTGAAAGCCCAGCTCCTTGGCGAGGGCGTGACCGGCACGGATCTGGTCGGCGGTCCACTCGCTCACCCCGATGTACAGGGCCTTGCCCTGCCGGACGATGTCGGCGAACGCCTGCATCGTCTCCTCGAGCGGAGTCTCCGTGTCGTAGCGGTGCGCCTGGTACAGGTCGACGTAGTCGGTGCCCAGCCGCTTCAGGGAGCCGTTGACCGACTCCATGACGTGCTTGCGGGACAGCCCGGTGTCGTTAGGACCTCCGGGGCCGGTCGGCCAGTACACCTTGGTGAAGATCTCGAGGGACTCGCGGCGCTCACCCTTCAGCGCATCACCGAGGACGGCCTCCGCCTTCGTGTTCGCGTACGTGTCCGCGGTGTCGAAGGTGGTGATGCCCGCGTCCAGCGCCGCTCGTACGCACTGCGTCGCGACGTCGTTCTCGACCTGCGAGCCGTGGGTCAGCCAGTTCCCGTAGGTGATCTCCGAGATCTTGAAGCCGCTGTTGCCGAGATACCTGTACTCCATGCGCCGACCCTATGACCGCGCGGCGGGCATCGCTCAGCGCGGGTAGGCGCCGCGCTTCACCATCGGCTTGGGGAGCCGGGTGCGGCGGATCTGGAACGCACGCATGACGCCGTACCGGACCGTCCCGCCGGCCAGGCCCTCATCGCCGAACTTCTCCCGGATCCGCCTCTTCAGCAGGCGGGAGAGGAGGAAGCCGTCCAGCAGGGAGAACACGACCATTCCCCACAGCAGGATGGTGGACGCCCATCGCATCGTGTCGTTGGGGGACAGCGTCAGCACCACGACGACCATCGCGACGATGAGGAAGAACTCACCGGCGTTCCACCGCGCGTCGACGTAGTCACGGACGAACCGCTTCACCGGGCCCTTGTCCCGCGGGGGCAGGTACCGCTCGTCGCCGGTGAGCATCGCCTCGCGGCCGCGCATGCGCTCCATCCGCGCCTGGTCCCGTGCCTCCTTCGCCGCCGCCTTGCGGTCGGTGGGCACGAGGGGCCGCTTGCGGGCCGCCTCGGCGTCCCGGCGGCGTGGTGTCGGACGGTTCTTCGCCCCCGGGCGGTCCTCCTCGACGGGAGCGGGTGGCTCAGGCTTCGTCTTCTGGCGTCCGAACACGACCCGAGGGTACCTGGGGCTCGCCCCGGCGAGCAGTCGCGTACTGCGTCAGCAGCAGTCACCGGTGGTCGGTAGCGTTCGCGGGCATGACCGGAACGAGCACCCCCAGCGATGCGACCGTCGACCGGCTGCGCGCCACCGTCGAAGCACTCATGCCCGGCGTCCGCGCCGATCTGGAGGAGCTCGTCCGGATCCCGAGCGTCTCCGCAGCCGCGTTCGACCAGTCGACACTGGTGACGAGCGCCGAGAAGGTCGCAGCTCTGCTCCGGGACGCCGGGATGCCGGAGGTCGAGATCTTGCGTGCCTCGCGCCCCGACGGCTCGGACGGCGCCCCCGCAGTCGTTGCCCGACGTCCGGCCCCGCAGGGCGCGCCGACGGTCCTGCTGTACGCACACCACGACGTCCAGCCGCCCGGGGACCCGGCGGACTGGGCGTCACCGGCGTTCGAGCCCACGGAGCGGGACGGCCGGCTCTACGGCCGGGGAACCGCAGACGACAAGGCCGGTGTGATGACGCACATCGCCGCCCTGCGCGCGCTGCTGCCGTCCTGGGGCGCTGGCGACGGTGTCGGCGTCGTCGTGTTCATCGAGGGGGAGGAGGAGTCCGGGTCGCCCTCCTTCGCCGACTTCCTCCACCGCTACCGGGACCGGCTGCAGGCGGACGTGATCGTGGTCGCGGACTCCGACAACTGGACCGTGGACAGCCCGTCCCTCACGACCAGCCTGCGGGGCCTCGTGGAGGCCGACCTCGAGGTGCGCACCCTCGCGCACGCCGTCCACTCCGGCATGTACGGCGGTGTGGTGCCCGACGCGATGATGGCGATGACCACGCTGCTTGCGCGCCTGTGGGACGAGGCCGGCGACCTGGCCGTACCCGACCTCGTCGCCGGTCACGCCGCGGACCTCGAGTACCCGGAGGCGCAGGCGCGGCGGGACTCGGGCGTGCTGGACGGCGTCCAGCTGGTCGGTTCCGGCTCGATCCTGTCCCGTATGTGGACCCGTCCCTCGATCACCGTCACAGGCATCGACGCTCCGAGCGTGGCGACGGCGTCCAACACGTTGCAGCCGGTGGTGCGGGCCAAGCTGAGCATGCGTCTGGCTCCCGGGCAGGACCCGGAGACCGCGTACCAGGCGCTTCGGTCGCACCTGCTCGCCACTGCGCCGTTCGGCGCGAAGGTCGAGGTGACCCTCAAGGAGCTCGGCAAGCCCTTCGCAGGCGACGTCTCAGGGGCCGTCTACGACCGCGCGCGGTGGGCGCTGGCCCGGGCGTGGGACGGCGCGGAGGTCGTCCACCAGGGCATCGGCGGCTCGATCCCGTTCATCGCCGACCTGACGTCGGTTTTCCCGGAGGCCACCGTGCTCGTCACCGGCGTCGAGGACCCGGACACCCGGGCCCACGGGTACGACGAGTCCCTCAGCCTGCGGGTGCTCGAGCGGGCGTGCCGGGCCGAGGCGCTGCTGCTGTCGTCGTTGACCGCCGAGGACGTCAAGACCGACGTCGAAGGAACCGACGTCAAGGGAAAGGTTCCCGGAGACCGCTAGCGGGATCAGCCGGAACGGGTGACACTGGGGCGGTCCGCACCGTCGACGGCGAGAGCGACCGGCCCATGACGACGTATCGGGAACCTGTGTCAGCGACGACCCCCCCGGGAGAACGACGGGCGAGGGTCAGCAAGGGCCGAATGGTGGTCAACTGGCTCACCAGCACGGACCACAAGGTGATCGG
>JASBSH010000125.1 GCA_030149025.1 Actinomycetales bacterium
GGCTTGGCCCGGAAGTTCTGGACGATGACTTCCTGGATTCCGCCGTAGGCGCGGGACACCCGGCGGATCTCGAACAGCGCGTCGGCCCGTTCGGCGAACGTCTCCCCGATGCCGATGAGAATCCCGGTGGTGAACGGCACCGAGGACCGGCCGGCGTCCTCCAGGACCCGCTGGCGCACGGCGGGATCCTTGTCCGGGGACCCATAGTGCGGACCGCCGGGCTGCGAGAACAGCCGGGTCGCGGTGCTCTCCAGCATCATCCCCATGGACGGAGCGACCGGCTTGAGCCGCTGCAGCTCCTGCCAGCTCATCACCCCCGGGTTGAGGTGCGGCAGCAGTCCGGTCTCCTCCAGCACGAGCACCGCCATGGCCCGCAGGTAGGACAGCGTGTCGGGGTACCCGGCGGCGTCGAGCCACTCGCGCGCAGCCGGCCACCGGTCCTCGGGGCGGTCCCCAAGCGTGAACAGCGCCTCCTTGCAGCCGGCGGCGGCCCCCTCGGCGGCGATTCGCAGCACTTCGTCAGGGCCGAGGAACGGCGCATCCACGCGCTTGGGCACGGTGGCGAACGTGCAGTAGTGGCAGCGATCGCGGCACAGCCGGGTCAGTGGAATGAACACCTTGCGGGAGTACGTCACGATGCCCTCGCGACCCGCCTCGCGCAGCCCAGCGTCGCGGACACGGGAGGCCGCCCGGCACAACCGGTCGAGGTCCTCGCCCCGAGCGTGCAGCAGCAGCTCGACCTCCGTGCGGTCGAGCGCGACACCGTCCTCTGCCCTGCGCAGCACGCGGCGTAGCGACGGGTAGGGAGGTTTGGGCAGGGTCGGCACGGGACCTCCAAGGCTGGCGACGCGGGAAGCCTACCGGCGCCGGTGTCGGAGCCTCCTTCCCGTCGCGGATGGCCGTGACCGAACCTACGACTGCGACTTCAGCGCCTTGAGCCGCGCCTCGACCTCCGCGTCGTCGGACATGTCCTCGAGCGACTGGAACTGGGCGTCGAGCGAGGACGCCGTGAGCTCGGCGTGGCCGGCCACCCGGGCCTCCTCACGGCGCACCTTCTCCTCGAAGCGGGACAGCTCGGAGGTGGGGTCGAGCACGTTGATGGACTTGACGGCGTCCATCACCTGGGACTGCGCCGACGCGCTCTTCTGCCGGGCGACCAGCTCGTCGCGCTTGCGACGCAGCTGCTCGAGCTTGTCGCGCATGCCGTTCAGCCCGGACTTCAGCTTCTCGACGACCTCGTTCTGGGCGGCGATCTGCGGCTCGGCGGTCGTGATCTCGCGCTCGAAGTCGAGCTGGCGCTTCAGGGCGTACTTGGCCAGCTGGTCGAACCGGTCCGCCTCAGCGGTCTGGCCGGCGGCCCGCAGCTCGTCGGCCTTGGCGGAGGCGGCCCGCGCCTTGCCGGACCACTCCTGGACGGCGGCCTCGTCGGTGGCCTTGTCCTGCTCCAGCAGCCGCAGGTTGCCGATGGTCTGGGCCGTCGCCTCCTCGGCCTCCGCGATGCTGTTCGTGTAGTCGCGGATCATCTGGTCGAGCAGCTTGCCCGGGTCCTCCGCCTGGTCGATCAGGGCGTTGATGTTCGCCTTCGCCAGCTGGGCGATCCTGCCCATGATCGTCTGCTTCTCTGCCACGTCGCTCCCTTTCATCCTGTCTTCTTTGTCGTCTCTTGGTTCGTCGTCTGTTGGCCAACTCTGCCGGAATCAGAACCTGCCGCCACCGCCGCCGCGGCCGCCACCGCCGAAGCCACCCCCGAAACCGCCGCCGAAACCGCCGAACGAACCGCCACCGCCGCGCCGCCCGCCACCTCCGACGCCGCCACCGCTGAACCCGCCGCGGAGGATCGCGTCGAGCAACGCGCCACCGCCGACCCAGGCGCCACCCCACGAGCCGCCGTAGCCACCCCCGTGCCCGCCGTACCCCCCGTGCCCGCCGTAATGACCTGAACCGCCCGGCCCGAAAGGCCCATCCGGCGGCGCCAGGTCACCGCGCGCGGCGGCATTCGCCTCCTCGGCGAGCCGGTCGGCATCCTGAGCCAGCCGCAGCGCCTGCTCCGGGTCGGAGTCGCGCATGGCGATGGCGTCGGCGAGCCGCCGCTGCGCCTCCCCTAACCTCGTGCGCGCAAGGCTGCCGACCCGGCCCCGGTTGGTGCTGATCAGGTCCTCGGCGGCGGACACCTCCGCCCGCGCCGCCACCAGCGCCTGCTCCAGGTGCTGTCGTGCGCGCTGGCGGCGTTCGCCGGACTCACGGGCCCCGGCGAGCGCCTGGTCCATGGCGGCGTTGGCCTGCGACACCTGCCGCAGCGCTCCCAGCGGGTCGGCGTCGCCCGAGCTGTCGGCGGTGTTGACCGCCGCCTGAGCAGCGGCCACCGCGGCGTCCAGCGCCTCGGCCTCCTCGGGTCCGGCGGTGCGCCGCAGCTGTGCCGCGGTCTCCAGGTCCGCGCGCAGGTCCGCCACCGCGGCAGGCAGCTTCGTCACCGCATCCGCCAACGCGGCCGCCGCCCGTTCGACCGAGACGAGCAGGCGGTCCGCCTGGTCCAACGCGTCCTCGGCGGCGCGGATCGACAACGCGGCCTTGCCCCGGGCTGTGCCTCCGGTCGCCTCGCGCCCGTCCTGGATCGCCCGGTCGGCGAAGTCGAGCCGTTCCACCGCCCGGTCCGGGTTCTGCGCGAACGACGTCAGCGCGGCCTGCTGGTAGCGGATGGCCAGATCCGCCAGCGTGCTGCGAGCCGCCGGTACCCGGGAGCGCAGCTGGGACGAACGGCCGGCGAGGGCGTTCAGCAGGTCCGGTGCCCGGTTCGACAGGTCCCGCAGCTTGGCGAACGTGTCCTTCTGCTCCTCGAGGGCCGCCAGCGCTGCCTCACAACGCTGCACGATCTCCGTCAGCATCGCGTACCGCTGGTCCGGCGTCTCGGGCTCGGCGTCGTCCAGCCGCTGCCGGACGGCAAAGGCCGCGGTGAGCGACTGCTTCGCGTCCTGGACCACCTTGCGGTACGTCTCGACCTGGTCGTCGCCGAACTCCGCGCCAGCGAAGGCGACCTCCCGGTCCGCGGTGCGAACCGAGTCGTCGGTCCGGACCAGGAGCAGGTTCGACCGGGAGTCCAGCTGCTCCAGCGTCTCCCTCCGCGGGGCGCCGGGTACGCCCGGCGCGCGGCGGGACCGACTGCGCGAGAACAGGACCAGCCCGATCAGGACGGCGACCAGCACGGCACCGATGCCGAGCACGATCGGTCCCCAGGACACGCTTCCGGTCAGCGCCTGCCGGAAGCCGTCGGCGGCACCGATCGCGGCACCGGCGAAGTCGTTCGCCGCGAGTCGTGGCTCGATGTCGTTGGCCTGGATGTCGCCGACCTTCGAGTCCGACAGCTTGAAGCCGTTGTCGACGGACACGTAGTACGCACGGTCCTTGACCGCCACGGCGAGCAGGACGTCGTCCCGCCCCAGACTGCTGCGACCCGCTGTCTGGTTCGCCCACTGCTGGGCGTTCATCCCGCCGAAGTCGTTGACGTAGACCACGAACAGCTGGACGCCGGTCTGCGACCGCAGGCGGTCCAGCGCGTCCTGCACCTGCGCCGTCCGGCCACCGAGGACACCGGCCTCATCGGTGATCTGCTGTTGAAGATTTATGGGCTGGGCCGCCCGGGCCGGCGCGGCGGCGCCACCCGCCAGCAGCGTCGTGAGGGCGATCAGCATCACGGCGAGCACCTGGACGGCGCGCGCGTTCCCTACGGTCCCCAACCCCGGCACGCGCTCAGTCTGCTCCATCGCGTCCGGGGGAAGCGAGGCAACCCGGTGACCCACCGGTCCGCACAGCGGGCAGACTTCCGCCGTGCCGACTTCCGCGAGCAGCACGAGGACCGGGACGGCGACACGCAGCCGCCGCCGTCGGCCGGCGGCTCGTGGTCGGGTCGGGGGAGTCCTTCTGCTCGCCGTTGCTCTTGCCGTGTCCGCCTGCGGCGGCCCCTCCACGACACCCCAGTCGGTGGTCGCGGGCGAGGATCCGGGGGTCACGCTCAGCGCGGACATCGGCCGCGGGCCGGGTGGCTCGTTGGCCGTGAACTACCGGGTCCGCAATGGTGGTGAGGAACCCGTGATCATCACCGACGGCGTCCCGGCGCGCGACACCGGGCTGCTCCCCGAGCCGGACTCCCGCGCCGCGTACGTGAAGGTCCGTGCGGGCGGCACCGTGGAGGTGTCCAGGCGCACTTTCGCCGCACCGGGCGGGTCCGAGCGGTCCGGTACCGCCCTGATGCTCGGCACGCTGCTCCGCCCGGGCCAGGAGGTGTCGGGCGCCGTCAGGCTCCAGCAGCCGGTCCGGCTGTACCGCCCCTACGACAGCGGAGCGTCCGGCGCCACCGCCAGTGACGCTGTCGAACGTGCCGAGCTGCCGGACTCCGCCCGCACGGTGGTGTTCTGCCTCGGGGTGGTCGACCAGTCGGACGTCGAGGTGGGCCTGCAGGGGAACGTGGACGACGAGCACCGCGTGCTGCGCCACCCGACCCGGCAGCTACTTCTGTGCAGCCCGGAGACCGACCTGCCCCGGTGAGGAGACGGTCAGCGGCAGCAGCTGGCGACCGGTCGGCCCGATCTGGATCTCGGTGCCCATCTGAGGGCAGACCCCGCAGTCGAAGCACGGCGTCCACCGGCAGTCGTCCACCTCGACCTCGCTGAGGGCGTCCTGCCAGTCCTCCCAGAGCCAGTCCTTGTCCAGCCCCGAGTCCAGGTGGTCCCAGGGCAGCACCTCGGTGAAGTCGCGCTCCCTCGTGGTGTACCAGTCGACGTCCACGCCGTGGGGGGCCAGCGCCTTGTCGGCGCACGCCATCCAGCGGTCGAACGAGAAGTGCTCGCTCCAGCCGTCGAACCGGCCGCCGTCCTCCCAGACCGCGCGGATCACGTCACCGACGCGCCGGTCGCCGCGGGACAGCAGCCCCTCCACGATGCCGGGCTTGCCGTCGTGGTAGCGGAAACCGATGGACTTGCCGTAGCGCCGGTCAGCCCGGATGGCGTCACGGAGCTTCGCGAGCCGGGCGTCGGTGGTCTCGTGGTCCAGCTGGCCCGCCCACTGGAACGGGGTGTGGGGCTTGGGCACGAACCCCCCGATGCTCACGGTGCACCGGATGTCGCTGCGGCCCGAGACCTCACGCCCCTTCGCGATGACCCGCTTGGCGAGCTCCGCGATCTGGACGACGTCCTCGTCGGTCTCCGTCGGCAGGCCGCACATGAAGTAGAGCTTCACCTGCCGCCAGCCGTTGGAGTACGCGGCGGCGACGGTGCGGATCAGGTCCTCCTCGGTGACCATCTTGTTGATCACCTTGCGCATGCGCTCGCTGCCGCCCTCGGGGGCAAAGGTCAGACCCGAGCGGCGGCCGTTCCGGGACAGCTCGTTCGCCAGGTCGACGTTGAACGCGTCGACGCGGGTGCTGGGCAGTGACAGGCCGGTGTTGGTGCCGTCGTACCGGTCCGCGAGCTGCTTGGTGATGTCCGCGATCTCGGAGTGGTCCGCGCTGGACAACGACAGCAGGCCGACCTCCTCGAAGCCGGTTGCCGCCAAGCCCTTTTCGACCATCTGCCCGATGCCTTGCAGGGACCGCTCCCGGACCGGCCGGGTGATCATGCCGGCCTGGCAGAACCTGCAGCCCCGGGTGCAGCCGCGGAAGATCTCCACGCTCATGCGCTCGTGGACGCTCTCGGCGAGCGGCACGAGCGGCTGCTTCGGGTACGGCCACTCGTCGAGGTCCATGACGGTGTGCTTGCTGACCCGCCACGGCACGCCCGGCCGGTTCGGGGCGACCTTCTGGATGCGGCCGTCGGGCAGGTACGTCACGTCGTAGAACCGCGGCACGTAGACGCCGCCGGTGCGCGCCAGCCGAAGCAGCAGCTCCTCGCGTCCACCCGGCCGGCCCTCGGCCTTCCATTCGCGGATCACGTCGGTGATGGCGAGGACCGCCTCCTCGCCGTCGCCGACGACCGCGGCGTCGATGAACTGTGAGATCGGCTCGGGGTTGAACGCGGCGTGCCCACCCGCGATCACGACCGGGTGGTCATCGGTGCGGTCGGTAGCCGTGAGCGGGATACCGGCGAGGTCCAGCGCGGTGAGCAGGTTGGTGTAGCCGAGCTCGGTGGAGAACGACACGCCGAGCACGTCGAAGTCGACGACCCGACGGTGGCTGTCGACGGTGAACTGCGGAACCCCGTGGCGGCGCATCAGCGCCTCCATGTCGGGCCAGACGCTGTAGGTGCGCTCGGCGAGGGCATCCGGGCGCTCGTTCAGCACCTCGTACAGGATCATGACGCCCTGGTTGGGCAGCCCCACTTCGTACGCGTCGGGGTACATGAGCGTCCACCGCACGGTGTTCTCGCCACCGCAGTGCCAGTCCTTCACGGTGGCGTTGAGCTCGCCGCCGACGTACTGGATGGGTTTGCTCACCTGCGGCAGCAACGGCTCCAGGCTCGTGAAGATCGACTCGCCGGGCATGTCGAAATGACCACTTCCTGGGTTCCGGGGTGTGGAGGTACGAAGGCGCGATCGTCACGCGGCCGTGTCCCAGGGTAACCCGGTCAGGGGCTGCCGGTCAGAGCGCGGGGAACCAGATCCCGATCTCGCGGACCGCCGACTCCTCCGAGTCCGAGCCGTGCACCAGGTTCTGCTGCACCGAGGTGCCCCAGTCCCGTCCCAGGTCGCCCCGGATCGTGCCGGGGGCGGCGACGGTGGGGTCGGTGGCACCCGCGAGCGCACGGAAGCCCTCGATGCAGCGCTGGCCCTCGATGACGGCGGCGAACACCGGGCCGGAGGTCATGAAGTCGAGCAGCGGCTCGAAGAACCCCTTGCCCCGGTGCTCGGCGTAGTGCTCGACCAGCAGCGGCCGCTCGACCGTCCGCAGCTCCGCCGCGACGAGGGTGTACCCCTTGGCCTCGACGCGCCGCAGCACCTCGCCGACCAGGCCGCGCTGCACGCCGTCCGGCTTGACGATGACAAGACTCCGCTCAATGGGCTCGCTCGGCTCCACCGCATGCTCAGTCACGGGCCGGGAGCCTAGCCGGTGGACGGCGGCACGCCGGCCGACCGGTCGTCCTGTCGTTCCCTGGCCCACCGGGCGCGGTCGCGGTCGATCCGGTTCCCCAGCAGGAGGAACCAGACCCAGAGCACGAGAAAGATGCCGCCGAGCGCGAACATGGCCGGCACCCAGAACCCGGTGGCCAGCACCAGACCCTGCAGCACCCAGCCGACGACCAGGCCGCCCGGACGGCGGACGAGCCCGGCGCCGACGATGCAGGCGACCGTGAGCACCAGGCCCGCGATCCACGCCGTCGCTGCCGGCACGGCCGCGAGGCTCGCTGCCACGAGGGTGGCGAAGAAGACCACGAACGCCTCGAGCCCGAGGCAGATGGCTGCCAGGCGGTTCCTCACAGCGGCTCCTCGCGCTGCACGAACCGCTCCACCGCGTCGACGGCCGGTGCGCGCAGGAGCACCCGGGCCTCGCCGGCCACGGTGACGGAGCCGGTGACGAGCACCCCCCCGGTCTGGCCGCCCTGGGCCTCCGCGCGGTCGGCAGCGGCGACGATGGCGTCGTCCAGTCGTTCCTCGGTGTGGACGCGGTCCTCCCCGAACACCTCCACGGCCTCCTCCGCCAGCACGCCGACCGGTATCGCGCGCGGCGACGTGGAGCGGGTGACCACCACCTCGTCCAGCAGCGGTTCCAGCACGTCGAGGATGGCGCCGGCGTCCTTGTCGGCGAGCACGCCGACCACCCCGACCAGGTAGGTGAAGTTGAAGGCCTCCTCCATGGCGGCGACGAGCACCTGGGCACCGGCGGGGTTGTGGGCCGCGTCGACGATGACCGCGGGGCTCTTGCGGACGAGCTCCAGCCGGCCCGGGGAGGTGAGGTCCGCCATCGCCTCCTGGACGACCTCGGCCGACAGAGACTGCTGGCCGTTGCCGATGAACCCCTCGACCGCTGCGATGGCGACGGCCAGGTTGTGCGCCTGGTGCTCCCCGTGCAGGGGCAGGAAGACGTCGGTGTACGTGCCCGCCAGACCCTGCACGGTCACCAGCTGACCGCCGACGGCGACCTGCCGGGAGGTGACGCCGAACTCCAGCCCCTCACGGGCGATCGTGGAGCCGCTCTCGACGGCCTTGGCGAGCAGCACCTCGGCCGCCTCCACCGGCTGCTGGGCCATCACCAGGAACCCGCCCTCGGTGAGGATCCCGGCCTTCTCGCCCGCGATCTCCGCGACGGTGTCGCCCAGCATGCGGGTGTGGTCCAGGGAGATCGGGGTGATAACCGCGACGGTGGCGTCCGCCACGTTGGTGGCGTCCCAGGTGCCGCCGAGCCCCACCTCCACGACCGCGACGTCGACAGGGGCGTCCGCGAACGCCGCGAAGGCCATCACCGCGAGCATCTCGAAGTAGGTGATCGGCACCTCGCCGGCCCGCCGCAGCTCGCCGTCCACCATCGCGACGTACGGCGCGACGTCCTCGTAGACCTCGACGAACTTCTCCGGGCTCAGCGGACGGCCGTCGATGCCGATCCGCTCGGTGACCTCGTGCAGGTGGGGGCTGGTGAACCGTCCCGTGCGCAGGTTGTGCTCCCGCAGCAGCCGCTCGATCATCCGCGCGGTCGAGGTCTTGCCGTTGGTGCCCGTGAGGTGGACGACGGGGTACGCGTGTTGCGGCTCGCCCAGCAACTCGCACACCTTGCGCACCGGCTCCAGCCGCGGCTGCATCCGGTCCTCCGGAGCGCGGGCGAGCAGCTCCGAGTACACGGCGCGCAGCCGCTGCTTGGCGAGCTCTGCCTCCTCGGCCCGCCTGGCGCGGTCGGCTGGTCCGCTCACAGCTTCTCCACCCGAACCCGCACCCGGTGCCCATCGCCGACGGTCGCCTCCACGCCCTCGCCGGCGGGGACGGCGTCCAGATCCGCTGCCGCGCCGAAGGAGTCGGCGAGCGTCTCGGAGACGACCAGGCCCTGGTGGGCGAGCACGGCCTGCCAGACCGCGTCGTCCCCGACCACGGTCAGCCGGATGCGGTCCGATAGGTCCAGACCGGTGTCCCGGCGTGCCTGCTGGACGACGCGAATCACGTCCCGGGCGAGACCGATCTGCGCCAGCTCCGGCGTCACCTCGGTGTCGAGCACGAGGAACCCACCACCCGGCAGGACGGCGACAGCGCGGCTCGCGCTCGCGCCGTCCCCGGCCGGCTCCGCCACCACGGTCTCGAGGGTGTACTCGCCCTCGGCCAGCTCCACGCCGCCGGAGGTGACCTTGCCGTCGTCGGCGACCGACCAGTCCCCGGACTTGCTGCCCTTGATGGCGGCCTGCACCTGCTTGCCCAGGCGCGGTCCGGCGGCGCGGGCGTTGACGGTCAGGCGCTGGGTGACGCCGAAGTCGCCCTCGATGGCGTCGGCCAGGTCGACGAGCTAGACCTGCTGGACGTTCACCTCGTCCGCGACGATGTCCGCGAACCGGTCGGCCAGGTCCCGGGCGCCGGGGGCGACGACCGTCAGCGAGCGCAGCGGCAGCCGGACGCGAAGGCCGTTCGCCTTCCGCAGGCCGAGCGCGGTGGAGCAGATCTGGCGGGTGCGGTCCATCCGCGCCACCAGCTCGGGATCTCCGACCAGCCCCCCGGCGTCCGGCCAGTCCTCCAGGTGGACGCTGCGCCCGCCGGTCAGGCCCTGCCAGATCTCCTCGGTCACGAGGGGAAGCAGCGGCGCGGCGACGCGGCAGAGCCGTTCCAGGCACGTCCGGAGCACGTCGAACGCGGCCTCGTCCTCGTCCCAGAACCGTTGCCGCGAGCGGCGGATGTACCAGTTCGTGAGCATGTCGAGGTACGTGCGGACGGTCTCGCACGCGCCTGCGATGTCGTAGACGTCCATCTGCGCCTGCGTCTCGGCCACCAGGTCGCGGGTCTTCGACAGCAGGTACCGGTCGAGGACGTCGTCGGAACCCAGCCGCTCCTTCGCCTCGTACCCGGCGCCGCCGTTGGCGGCGTTCGCGTACAGCGCGAAGAAGTACCAGGCGTTCCACAGGGGCAGCAGCACCTGGCGGACGCCGTCGCGGATCCCCTGCTCGGTGACGATGAGGTTGCCGCCGCGCAGGATCGGCGAGGCCATGAGGAACCAGCGCATCGCGTCGGCGCCGTCGCGGTCGAAGACCTCGTTGACGTCCGGGTAGTTGCGCAGCGACTTCGACATCTTCTGCCCGTCGTCGCCGAGCACGATGCCGTGGCTGAGGCAGGTCGAGAACGCGGGCCGGTCGAACAGCGCCGTGGCCAGCACGTGGAGCGTGTAGAACCAGCCCCGGGTCTGGTCCAGCCCCTCCGCGATGAAGTCGGCCGGGAAGTTCTGCTCGAACCACTCGCGGTTCTCGAACGGGTAGTGCACCTGGCCGTAGGGCATCGAGCCGGAGTCGAACCACACGTCGAGGACGTCGGTCACCCGCCGCATCGTCGACCTGCCGGTCGGGTCGTCGGGGTTGGGCCGGGTCAGCTCGTCGATGAACGGCCGGTGCAGGTCGTCGGGCCGTACGCCGAAGTCGCGCTCGAGCTCGTCGAGCGATCCGTAGACGTCCACCCGCGGGTGCTCGGGGTCGTCTGAGCGCCACACCGGGATCGGGCTCCCCCAGAACCGGTTGCGGGAGATCGACCAGTCCCGGGCACCCTCGAGCCACCGGCCGCCACCACGTCACCCGTCGAGGAGCTTGCGGAGCGCCGCGCGGTCGTCGGGGTCGAGGCGCCGGAGGGCGTCGACGAGCGCGCCGAGATCGGCGCTTTCGTGA
>JASBSH010000282.1 GCA_030149025.1 Actinomycetales bacterium
GGTCCCGCGGCGGACCTGTCCCGGTGCGGCCGGTTCGCCGCGCTGCTCCAAGCGGTGGGAGGACCTCAGCTGCCAGGGAACGCTGGCGATGACGACGCCGGGCGTGAAGTGGAGCCGGGCCTTGAGCCTCAACGCGCTCTGGTTGTGCAGCAGCTGTTCCCACCAGTGGCCGACGACGTACTCCGGGACGTACACGACGACCAGGTCGCGGGGGCTGTTGCGGCGGATGCTGCGCACGTACTCGACGACGGGACGGGTGACCTCCCGGTACGGGGAGTCCAGGGACTTGAGCGGCACCGGGATCTGCTTGGCGTTCCACTCGCGCTGCAGCGCCTCGGTCTCGTCGGGGTCGACGGTCACGGTTAGCGCCTCCAGGACCGACGGGCGGCTGGCGCGGGAGTAGGCGAGCGCCCGCAGCGTCGGCAGGTGGATCTTGGACACGAGCACGATCGCGTGCACACGGGAGGGCAGCACGCGCGCTTCGGTCGGCTCGCCGATCTCGAGCTCCTTCGAGACCCGCTCGTAGTGGCGCCGGATACCCCGCATCAGCGCGAAGACCAGGACCATCGCGAGGATCGCGATCCAGGTGCCGTGGACGAACTTGGTGACCAGCACGATCACCAGGACGAGACCGGTCAGGCCCAGCCCGAGCGAGTTGATGACGCGTGAGCGCTGCATCCGGTGCCGCTCACGGGGGTCGGTCTCCGTGCGGAGCAGACGGCTCCAGTGCCGCACCATGCCGGTCTGGCTCATCGTGAACGACACGAACACCCCGACGATGTACAGCTGGATCAGCCGGGTCACCTGGGCGTCGAACGCGAGGATGAGCAGGACGGCCGCACCGGCCAGCATGACGATGCCGTTGCTGAAGGCGAGCCGGTCGCCGCGCGTGTGCAGCTGCTTCGGCAGGTAACCGTCCCGCGCGAGGATCGAGCCCAGGACGGGGAAGCCGTTGAAGGCGGTGTTGGCGGCGAGCACGAGGATGACGCCGGTCGCGGCCGTGACCAGGAAGAACGCCGGCGTGAAGCCCGAGAAGATCCCGTCGGCGAGCTGACCGATGATCGGCAGCTGGTGGTACTCGGTGCCGTCGGCGAAGACGACCTAACCGTCCGGACCGGGCCGGCCCGGCTGCCCGTTCAGCGTGAGCTGCGCCCATGGCTGGGTCTCGTCGACGTACCGCACGCCCATCGCCCGGGCCAGCAGCAGGATCGACATCATCATCGTCACCGCGATGGCGCCGAGCAGCGCGAGCGTCGTCGCCGCGTTGCGGCTCTTAGGCTGCCGGAAGGCCGGCACCCCGTTGCTGATCGCCTCCACACCGGTCAGCGCCGCGGAGCCGGAGGAGAACGCCCGCAGGATCAGGAAGAACCCGGCGAGGGTCGCCAGTCCTCCTGAGTACTCCGGCTGGACGACGGTGGCGAACCTCGCGCTGTCGGCCGCCGGCAGGTCCCCCAGCAGGTACCGGACGGCGCCTACCAGCCCCATCCCGATGATCGACACCATGAACACGTAGGTCGGGATGGCGAACAGGGTGCCGGACTCCCGCACCCCCCGCAGGTTCATCGTGGTGAGCACGAGGACGGCGATGACGGCGGCCAGCGCCTCGTGCCCCCGAAGCGCCGGGATGGCGGACGAGGCGTACTGGGCAGCGGAGGAGATCGACACCGCCACCGTGAGGACGTAGTCCACCATCAGCGCGCTCGCGACCGTGAGACCGGCCCTCGGCCCGAGGTTGACCGTCGCGACCTCGTAGTCCCCCCCGCCCGAGGGGTACGCGTGCACGTTCTGCCGGTAGGACAGCACCACGACGACCATGACCACGGCCACGGTCAGCCCGACCTGCCAGCTGAACACGTAGGCCCCGACGCCGGCGATCGCCAGCGTCAGGAAGATCTCGTTCGGCGCGTAGGCCACCGACGACAACGCGTCCGAGGCGAACACGGGGAGCGCGATGCGCTTGGACAGCAGCGTTTCGTGCAGTCGCTCACTGCGGAACGGCCGCCCGACGAGGACCCGCTTGACGGCGTCCGTGAAGCTCACGAGTGACCATGGTAGGCACGTTCCGAGGCGTGTACCGTTCGGGCGCGCATCAGCGCGAGCAATGACTCCGGCACCGCATGAGAATGATCCCGACACCACAGGAGGCAGCACCATGAGGCGGCCAGCGTGCACTTCGTGATCATGGGCTGTGGCAGGGTCGGAGCCACCCTGGCGCACAGCCTCGAGCAGCACGGCCACACCGTGTCGGTGATCGACCAGAACCCGGATGCGTTCCGGCGCCTGGGGTCCTGGTTCGAGGGCAAGACGGTGCAGGGGATCGGGTTCGACCGCGACACCCTGGTCGAGGCCGGGATCGAGGACGCCTACGCCTTCGCGGCGGTCAGCAGCGGCGACAACTCGAACATCCTCGCGGCCAGGGTCGCCCGCGAGACCTTCGGCGTCGAGAACGTGGTGGCCCGGATCTACGACCCGCGGCGCGCGGAGGTCTACCAGCGCCTCGGCATCCCCACCGTCGCAACCGTGCGCTGGACCGCCGACCAGATGCTGAGGCGTCTGCTCCCCCACGGTGCGGCGTCGGAGTTCGTCGACAGCAGCGGACGTCTCCGGCTCGCCGAGGTGGAGGTCGATCGCGGCTGGATCGGCCACCCGGTCACGGCGCTGGAGCAGGTGTCGTCCGCGCGGGTCGCGTTCCTGACCCGGCTGGGCGAGGGCGTCCTGCCGACGGACGCCACGGTGTTGCAGGAGGGCGACCTGGTGCACATGCTGATGCCCGTCGACCGGGTACCGATCATCGAGCGGCTGCTGGGAACGGCACCGGAGGTGAGGGCATGAGGGTCGTCATCGCGGGAGCGGGCAGCGTCGGGCGCTCGATCGCGCGAGAGCTGCTGGCCAGCGGTCACCAGGTGCTCCTCATCGACAAGGAGCCGGCGGCCATGCGGATGCAGTCGGTCCCGGAGGCCGAGTGGCTGCTGGCCGACGCGTGCGAGCTGGGCAGCCTGAACGAGGCCGGTCTCGAGGACGCCGACGTGCTGGTCGCCGCCAGCGGTGACGACAAGGTGAACCTGGTGTCGTCCCTGCTGGCGAAGACCGAGTTCGGTGTGCCTCGCACCGTCGCGCGCGTGAACAACCCCAAGAACGAGTGGATGTTCGACGACGCCTGGGGGGTCGACGTGGCGGTGTCCACGCCACGGCTGATGACCGCCCTGGTCGAGGAGGCCGTGAACATCGGGGACCTCGTTCGGATCTTCACCTTCCAGCAGAGCCGGGCGAACATGCTCGAGTTCACCCTCCCGCCCGACTCACCGCTGGTGGGGACGACGGTGGGCGAGGTGCGCTGGCCGCCCGACACGGTGCTCGTGGGCATCATCCGTGAGGAGCGCCCCATCGCCCCGTCGCCCGACGACGCGCTGGAGGGTCACGACGAGCTGCTACTCGTCTCCACCGTCGAGCAGGAGCACGAGCTGCGTCGACTGCTCGCCCCGGGTCTGGTGGCACCCGGCAGCTGATCCGGCACCGGCAGCTGATCCAGCAGCCCCTCGGCGCCTTGTCTGCGCCGGCGGTCGGTAGATCTGCGCGACGTTCCCGGGACGACGCGCCGGCGTGTCGCGCCCGGAAGGTCGCTCAGGTCAGGTCGCTCAGGTCAGGTCGCTCAGATCAGGTGGTGGAGCTGGCCGCGGGCGTCCCGGGCCCGGCCGGCTTGGCCGCCGGCACCGAACGCAGGACCCGCCATGACAGCCATGCGGTCAGGGCGAACAGCGGCACGCCCATCGCGAGCCTGGCGACACCGAGCGCCTCGACGGCGTTGGTGAGGAACAACGGCAGCTGCACCGCGAGCCGGGCGACGAACATGGCCACCCACATCCAGGTCACCACGAGGTAGGCCCGCAACCGCCTCGGGTCATGACGCCAGGCCAGCCCCTCACCGACGAGCGGGCCGATGAGCAGGCCCAGCACCGGGAAGGGACCGCGGGGGACCTGTCGGGACACGATGCGGAACGCCGGAGTACGGATGGTCGACAACGCGTACAGCACCGAGTAGCCGATGTTGATGAGCAGACCCGGCAGGTAGAAGTCGCGCGCCTGTCCCGTCCGAGCGGCGACGAAAGCGCAGATACCGACGCCGATCAGGCCGCCGATCGCCTGGGTGACGTTCCCGCGGGTAACCACACGCGCCAGCAGCGCGATTCCGGCGGCCGACACGGCGGCGATCAGAGACTGCCGGAGGTTCTGCGTGATGCCGAACCAGACGACGAACAGCAACCCCGGCGCGACCGCCTCGATGACGCCCCGGGGGCCACCGACCGCCTGTGCGAGGGAGAACTCCTGGCCCGCAGCCGCCGCGATCCGGCTGCGCCGCGTGGGCGGCGGCCGCTGCCCGGCGGCCAGCTCGTTCGTGTCGAACGACTGGCTCATGTGGGCTGGCCGATCAGCAGCTCGTACTTCGGGTTGTACATCACGGCCCGGCCCTCGTTGACGGCGACGAGCCCTTCGACGCGGATGCGGCGGCCCGCCTGGATGCCGGCGATCTCGCGGCGCCCGAGCCAGATCACCGTGACCGTTCCGGTGCCGTCGAACAGCTCCGCCTCCAGGGCGGGCACGCCGGCACGCGGCTGCAGCGTCACGCTGCGCAGCACACCCACGAGGGTGACGCGGCGGCGGCCGGTAAGCCGGCCGCACGGGGTCCCTCCGAGCTTGGCGGACTCCTGCTGCTCCTCCTCCGCCAGCACCTCGTTCTGGGAGCTGGTGAGCCGGTGCACGGCGGCGCGCAGACGCCCCGGCACGCCCCCCGCGGTCCCCCCGGTTCTCGTGGTCACAAGCACATCTCCAGCGTAGATCTACCTGATTTCTGTGATCTCCGGGCCGCGGCGGAAGGGGTCGAGCGGACCGATGCCGTCCTCCCCCTCCCCGGAGGTGCCGGTAGGGGCCCCGCCCGGCTGCGCCGGGAGCTTCAGCGGCAGCAGGTCCCTCGGCGCCATCGCCTCGGGGCCACGGACGACGACTGTCCCCCGCACGACCTGCTCCAGGTCCGCGGCGGCCGACTCGTCGACCGCCGCGGGACCGTTGAACACCGACCGCAGGAACCAGCGGGGCCCGTCCACGCCGGTGAAACGGGCGACCTGGTGACCGGTGCGACCGTCCGGTGTCCTGGCCGGTACCCGCGCCAGCACCTCCCGGCCGAAAGTCCCGGGCACCTCGTCGGCGGTGCCACCCTGCTTGGCCACCTGTGCGGCGATCTCGGTGCGGATCTCGTCCCAGATGCCCTCCGTCCGGGGCGCCGCGAACGCCTGCATCTGCACGCTGGATCCCCCGAGGGTCACCGTGACGGCGACGACGCGCTGCGTCGCCTCCTCCAGCTCCAGGCGAAGCTCCATCCCCTCCCGGGGTGGGATGCACAGGCAACCGAGATCGATGCGGTTGACGTCGTCGTCCACGTCAGCGGCGTCCAGCGGCCCCTCCGCAATCGGGGGTGCCTCCTGCGCGCCTCCGGTTCCAGCCGGTTCCCGGTCCACCTCGTCGGCCCGCTCAACAGCGATCGCGTCCTGCACCTGCGCGCGGGTGGCGTCTTCGTCGGGCTGCGGGTGCCCGGCGACGAGCTTGCTCGCCTCCGCCTTGCTGCCCCCACGGAACCAGCTCACGACTGCTCCTTGTTGTACGAGTTGGGATGGTTGTACGAGTTGGAATGGTTGCTCGAGTTGGGTTTCGTGGCGGCGAAACCGCCCGTGGACCCGTGCCCACCGTCAGCCCGGTGCGAGCCGGGCAGACGCTCCACCTCGACGAACCGTGCCCGGCTGACCGGCTGCACGACCAGCTGGGCGATCCGGTCGCCCCTGTTCAGTGTCACCGCAGTGCTCGTATCGGTGTTCAGCAGGGTCACCTTGATCTCACCACGGTACCCGGCATCCACCGTGCCGGGGGCGTTCAGCACCGTGACGCCGTGCCGCGCCGCCAGGCCGGACCGGGGATGCACGAACGCTGCGTACCCCTCCGGGAGGGCGATGGCAACACCGGTCCCCACGGTCACACGTGCTCCGGGGGCCAGCGTGACGTCCTGGCTCGTCATCAGGTCGGCCCCGGCGTCGCCGGGGTGGGCGTACCCGGGCAGCGGGAGCTCGAAGTCGAGACGCAGGACCAGGACCGGGACCGGGACCGGGACCGGGACGCCGCCGACCCGATGCCCCTGGTCGCCAACCTCGCGCTGCGCTACCACGAGGGTGGACTGTAGTCCCAGGCATGTCAGGCTTAGCCCGTGCATGCAGACGAACGGCGGGACGAGCAACGGCAAGTGGGAACCGAACTGTTCAGTGAGCGGCTGTGGCCCTCGGTGGGGGTCTGGCTGCTGATCCCGCTGGTGGCGGGGATCAGCGTCGTCGCCTTCACACCGATCGGCGTGACGGTGGGGATCGCGGTGGGCCTGCTGGTCGGTGTGGCGCTCATCGCCATCGCCGTCTACACCACACCGGAGGTGGCGGTCAGAGACGGTGAGCTCCTGGCGGGCAGGGCGCGCGTCCCGGTCGGGCTGCTCGGTGAGGTGACGGTCGCCCGCCGGGAGGACGCTCGCATCCAGCGGGGCCCTGCACTGGACGCCCGAGCGTTCCTCCTCATCCGCGGCTGGGTGGACCCGCTGGTCCGGGTGGAGCTGCGCGATCCGCAGGACCCGACGCCGTACTGGCTGGTCTCGACCCGTCGCCCCGAGGAGCTCGCGCAGGCGATCGACGCCGCGCGGGCCCCCCGGTAAGGGCTCAGGCCGCGCACTCCTTGCAGACGAGCACCCCGCCCTTGTCGCTGGCGAGCTGGCTGCGGTGGTGCACCAGGAAGCAGCGCGAGCAGGTGAACTCGTCGGCCTGGCGAGGCAGGACGCGGACGGACAGCTCCTCGTTCGACAGGTCCGCCCCGGGCAGCTCGAAGCCTTCAGCGGCCTCCGCCTCGTCCTCGTCGACCTTGCCCGAGTTCTTGTCCGTACGGCGAGCCTTCAGCTCCTCGATCGAGTCTTCGTTGAGTTCTTCATCGGTCTTGCGGGGCGCGTCGTAGTCGGTCGCCATCAGGTGCTCACGCTCCGAGTGGTCATAGTCGTGTCAGCCGCCATCTGTGCCGTAGGTGACGGTGAGGAGGTAACGCTCGCGGCTGCGGGTTTGTGCCCGCGGCGGGGAGGATTGTGCCCTACCTGTAACAGCCGGGGCGAACCGGTTCCGGATCTTCGTGTGCGGTCGAGGTGACCGACACCACAACCGGCCACGGCGCAGCCCGGTCTCCACGGCAAAAGGGCAGGTGCACCCGCGTGTCGGACCGGCGGGAGCGCCGGATCCGGACCGCCGGCGGACGCTTCGCGGCAAGGTCGTGGTTGCCGTTTCGGCACTTGGACCACCTAGAGTCCCCAAACCGGACAGCCGACCAACAACAGTCGACAAGGTGGTGGAGCCATGAGCGAGTTCGCCAACGAGATCACCGAGCGGGTGGCACAGGCCAGCTCTTCGCTGCGTGAGGCGGCTGAGAGCGGCGACGACTTCCTGGCCGACGTGCGGGTCGGCGAGCTGGAGGAGCTCGCCCGTGTCGCCGCCGACCACGACGTGGAGGTGCCGGGTCTGCAGGAGACCCTCGAGGCGCACACCGGCAGCCTGGAGCTCCCCCTCGACCTTCGTGCGGAGCAGGCGGCCCAGCCGGACCCGGCCTGAGGGCTGCTCGAAGAGGGCTACTCGCCCTCCAGCGCCCCGGCCTCGGCCAGAAGGCGCCCCAGGTCGGATGCCAGCAGCGGCGCGGCGGCGATCACCATGGACTCGCCTGCCAGCAGATCACCCAACCCGGCGACCTGCGCCCCTGACTCCTCCGCCACGAGCCCGCCCGCGGCCAGGTCCCAGGGCTTCAGGCCCCGTTCGTAGTAGGCGTCGAGCCTGCCGCTGGCGACGGCGCACAGGTCCAGTGACGCAGCGCCGGCCCGCCGGACGTCCCGCACCCTGGGCAGCACCGCCGCGACCACCTGCGCCTGCCGGCGCCGGCGCTCGACGGTGTAGCCGAAGCCGGTGCCGACCAGCGCCCGGCTCATCGGCACCTCCGCCGGGCCGGGCACGGGTCGGCCGTCCAGCCGGGCGCCCCCGCCCCGTGTCGCCGTCCAGGTCTCGCCGGTCTCCGGGTTGTGCACGCAGCCGGCGAGCACGGTCCATGTCTGCGGGTCGGGCTCGCCGGTCACGACCGCGACGCTGACGGCGTACGAGGCGATCCCGTACAGGTAGTTGACGGTGCCGTCGATCGGGTCGACGACCCACGTCAGACCGCTTGTGCCGGGCCGCAGGCCGTCCTCCTCCCCCAGCAGCCCGTCGTCCGGGCGCTCCGCGAGCAACGTCCGCGCCAGCAGGGACTCCGCGGCCGTGTCCATCTGGGTGACGATGTCCGTCGGGCTGGTCTTGGTCGCGCTGACCTCGAGCCCCTCGCGCTGACCGTCCCGGATCAGCACTCCGGCCGCACGGGCAGCCCGCTCCGCCAGCGCCAGCAGCGCCTCGTTGCTCGGCAGGGTCACGGCAGGCTGCTCAGACATCGAGGGTCCGCTCGGCGACGAGGTTCCAGTCAGCACCGCAGGCAGCAGGCTTGTCGGGTGTGCGGAGGTTGGGGCAGCAGCCGGCCGGGCAGACGTCCCAGGCCGGGCCCAGAGCGCCGGTCGCGGGCCGTTCGGGGTCATCTCCTCGCTCGGCTCGGGCCCGTTCCACGAGCAGGTCCACGAGCCCGGAGACGAACTGGGGATGGGTGCCCGCGGTCGCGGCGCGAACGAAGCGCAGTCCTGCCTCGCGCGCCGTCTCGGCGGCCTCGGTGTCGAGGTCGTGCACGACCTCCATGTGGTCGCTGACGAACCCGACGGGGACGACGACCACGGCCTGCTCACCGGCGGACGCCAACGCTCGTAGGTGGTCGCCCACGTCCGGTTCGAGCCAGGCCTGGGTCGGCGGGCCGGACCGGGAGCAGTAGACAAGGTCCCAGCCGATCCGGTCCGCCTCGACCCCCAGACGTTCTGCCACGTGCCTGACCACTGTCGTGGCGACGTCCTCGTGCTCGGCAACGTACGCGCCGCCGTCCGGGCCGGACGTGTCCGCCATGGCGGTGGGGATCGAGTGCGTGACGAACACCACGCGCGGCAGCCGCACCACGTCGTCCGGCGCCTCACCCGGGGCACCGAGCTTCCCCCAAGCGGCGATGACGCCGTCGACCGTCCCGGCGACGAATCCGGGATGGTTGAAGTACGCCCGCACCTTGTCGGCCAGCAGTGCCCGCCCCTGCCGGGCGAGGGTGATGAGCGCGCCGGCGACGTCCTCCCGGTACTGGCGACAGCTGGAGTACGAGGCGTAGGCGCTGGTGGTGAGCACGAGGACGCGGCGGTGGCCGGCGTCGTGCGCCGCCTGTAGGGCGTCGGTGAGGTAGGGCGCCCAGTTGCGGTTCCCCCAGTAGACGGGGGTGGTGATGTTCCGGCGGTCGAGCTCAGCGCGCAGGTCGACGAGCAGCTGCCGGTTCAGGTCGTTGATCGGGCTGCGCCCGCCCCGCGCGAAGTAGTGCTCCCCGACCTCCTCGAGCCGCTCCGGGGGGATCCCGCGGCCGCGCGTGACGTTCTGCAGAAAGGGGACGACGTCCTCGGGCGCCTCCGGACCGCCGAACGACAGCAGCACGAGCGCGTCATAGGGAGTGAGTGGGTCCACACGCCCATCCTGCCAATCGGGTCGGATATCCCGGCACGCCGACCCGTTGCTTCTCCTTGCCCCTTCCGGGTGGCAGAGTCGAGGCGAACGGCGGCGAGCCGTCCGCCGAGTGACGCCACACGCAACAAGACGCCACACGCAAGACGCCACACGAAACAAGGAGGAGGCCGGCTTCATGCAGGACCTGCAGCTGGTCGGGGTGCACGACGACGGTGAGCACGTGCTGCTGACGTCCGCTGACGGCACCCGCTACCGCCTCCTCATCGACGAACGCCTCCGGGCGGCCGTTCGCCGTGACCGCGCACGACTGGGCCAGCTGCAGATCCAGATGGACGGCGCCCTTCGTCCCCGGGACATCCAGGCACGTATCCGCGCCGGGCAGTCCGCTGAGGACATCGCCGCGGCGTCCGGGCTGCCCGTGGAGCACATCCGCCGGTACGAGGGGCCGGTCCTGGCGGAACGCCTGCACATCTCCCAGCGCGCACAGCGGCACCGGATGCGCACCGCCGGTCCCGGCGAGCAGCCGCAGCTGGCAGACCTCGTGGCCGAGCGCCTCGATGCCCGCGGGGCCGAGGCCGGTGACTGGGACGCCTGGCGGCGGGACGAGACCACGTGGACCGTTCAGCTGACCTTTCGCACCGGCTCCAAGGACCGGGTGGCGACCTGGGGGTACGACCCGGTCACCGAGTCGCTGGAGCCGCGCGACGACGAGTCCCGGTGGCTGTCGGCGCTGACCGAGCAGCAGCAGGACGGCCCGCTGGGTGGTCGGCGGCTCAGCGCCGTGAAGGAGCTGGTGTACGACGTCGAGGCGGACGGCGGCGTCCGGGCCACGGGTACCCCGCAGGCTCCGGCCGAGCCCAGCGGACCGGCTGAGCAACCGAGGCGAACGGTCGACCTGCTCGACCAGCTGCGCGAGCGCCGTGGCCGGCGCCAGCCGCTCGCGTCCCCGGACGAGATCGAAGGCCTCGACGAGTTCGACGACCTGGCCCGGCTGGACGGGATGGACGACCCGGACGCCGGCCACACACGGGAGGAGGAGCCTCCGGCAGCGCACCCCCCGGCGTCCCGGCCCGACCAGGCGGTGGACGCCGAGATCCTGGCGCTGCCGGAGCCTGCGGGGGCAGGCCGGCGGGACCGCGGGACCGCCGACGAAGCCGCCACAGAACCTGCAGCCGTGGAGTCGTCGGCACAGGAGCAGGACGAGCAAGGCTCGTCCGACGGCTCCGCATCGGCCAAGGAGTCCGGCCGATCGCCCCAGCCGAAGCGCGGCGCCAGGCAGGCCAAGCCCGGCAAGGCGAAGGCGAAGAGGCCGAGCGTGCCGAGCTGGGACGAGATCGTGTTCGGCGCGAAGAAGGACTGACGTCAGGAGCCGAACGGCAGCACGTCCGGTGACATGGTTGCTGCCTTCGCGGCGGCGGCGGTCATCCGGCGCGTGTGGTGGAGGCGGCAGAGGGTCCCGTACCCGACCTCCCGCTTTGCGTCACCCGATGCACCCGTGGTCTCCACGTCGCCGATGACGACCTGCTCGCCCTCGACGACCATCACCCCGTCCACCGTCCGGGCGTTGTGCGTCGCTCGCCGGCCGCACCAGCACAGCGCCTGGACCTGCAGGACCTCCACCCGGTCGGCCAGCTCGATCAGGCGGCAGGAGCCAGGGAACAGCCGGGTGCGGAAGTCCGTCGTCAGGCCGAACGCGAAGACGTCGACCTCCATCTCGTCCACGATCCGGGCCAGGTCCTCGACCTGCTGCTCGGAGCAGAACTGCGCCTCGTCGCAGATGAGGTAGTCCACGCGCTCGCCGTACGGGCCGCCGTGCTCACCCAACCCGGGACCCGGCTACACGGAGCAGCGGTACGCGCGTCTCTGCCTCCGTCCGCGCGCCGTGGAGCCCGACGAGCTTCATCAGCCCCGGGCGTTGGTGGCGGGAGTCGTGCACCGAGAGCACGTCCTCGACCGACACCACGACGTCGCCGATCCGCGGGAGGTTCTCGTCGGCGACGGTCCCGAACCAGCCCGCCGCGACCGCCTCGTCACGGCTCAGCACCGCGGCCCGGCCGTCGAGCCTGGCGCGCCAGCGGGCGAGCACCGCCTCCGCCTGGCCGGGCTCGGTGTAGAGCATGGGGGCCCGTGGCTCGCCGCCGGTGAGGTGGACACCCTGCGCCAGCTCGGCGTCGGTCGCGAGGTCGATGCGGGCGTGGGACGGGACGTCGACCATCCCGTGGTCGGCCGTCACGAGCAGCAGCCCGTCGGCCGGCAGACGGGCCGACAGCTCCCGCACCGCGAGGTCGACCTGCGCGAGCTCCTCCCCCCACTGCCAGGAGCCGCAGCCGTGCACGTGACCGGTCTTGTCGACGTCCCCCCAGTACAGGTACACCAGCGTGCGGGGAGCCGACCGCAGAGCCGCCGCGGCGGCGTCCACCCGGTCCGAGAGGGAGTCCGCGGCGATGAACTTCGGGCCCCGGAGCGCAGCCTCCGTCAAACCGGATCCGGCGAACAACGCCGGTCCGATGTGGAACGTCTCCACACCCTCCGCGGCGACCGCCTCGAAGACGGTGGGCCGCCGCTGCCAGACCCGCGGGTCGACGTCCGGGTCCCACGACAGCTCGTTGAGCAGGCGGTCCCGCGCTGGGTCGAGGACCTGGTACCCGAGCATCCCGTGCGTGCCGGCGTGCGACCCGGTGCCGAACGACCCCATCGAGGTCGCCGTCGTGGACGGGAAGCCGGACTCCAGCACCCGCGCGGCGCCGTCCACCGGTTCGCCGAGCAGCTCGCGCAGACGGGGGCCGTGCCCGCCACGCTCGAGGAGCAGCCGCTCCCCCAGCCCGTCGACGAGGAACACACAGACCCGGGCCGCGGCCGGCAGGGCCCAGGCAGGGACGGCGCGCCCGGGCGCGGGCTCGAGCATCACGCCGAGGGCGGCCGCCGCGGCGGGAAGGACATCGGCCAGGACGCCGTCGGGCGGCTCGCTCATGACCGCGAGCTCACCGCGTGGGCGCTGCGTGCACGCTCACCGCAGCGCGGCCTGCGTGCCGGTCGCTGCGGACAGCGCACCCGCGAAGCCCACCGCCGACTGAACGGCGTCCACGCCTTCCGCCTCGGCGCTGATGCGGACGACGATGTCGTCCGACGTCATGGTGCCGGTGTAGCCGTGGTCCGCCTCGCACTCGGGGTCGCCGCAGCCGGCCGGCTCGAGGTCGAGACGGGTGACCGACCCCCAGCAGATCGTCAGCGTGACCTCCCGGGCGGGGGTACCGGCCCGGTGCTGCTCGGGGCGGGTGACCAGGTGGGACACCACGACCGAGCGGATCTGGTGCAGCGGCACGGACTCCGTGGACGCGGCGGCGTAGTTCGTGGGCATCGACGCATCAGGGCCGTGGTCGTCGGCGTGGGCGACGACCAGCCGTGTGGCGGTCAGCGCCAGCACCGTGACGTGCCGGCGGACCTCCTCGGTGTCGAACGTCGTCTCCTGGTGCACCAGGTGCGCCAGGACGGCCTCGCCGGCGAGCGCGGAGGCCAGGACATCGCTTACCAGCTCCGGGAAGTACCCGGCTCGTTCGATGTCCGTCCGCACCTGGGGCGGCAGGGGGTCGGTAGCGGCAGGTCGGCGGGCCATGGTCACATCCTGGCACCTGCCGCGCCGTGGTCAGGTGGTGGGCGCTCAGGTGGTGGGCGCTCGGCGCACGCCGGAGTCGGTGCGCGTGGCCGGGAGGGCGACGCGGACCTTCGCCCCGAGCACGGCGACGCCGTCCTGAGAGACCAGAACGGGGTTCAGCTCGAGCTCGGCGATCTCCGGCAGGTCGTCGGCCAGGCGCGACACCCGGGCGATGACGTCCTCGAGGCCCGGTACGTCCAGCGGCGGCGAACCGCGGTACCCGAACAGCCGGGGGGACGCCTTGACCGACCGGACGAGATCGGACACGTCGACGTCCGTGAGCGGTGGGATGCGGTGCGCGACGTCACCGAGCAGGTCGCTGGCGTCGCCGGACAACCCGAACGACACGACCGGCCCGAACAGGGCGTCCTCGATGCTGCGGATCATCGTGCTGACCCCCGGCGGGGCCATCCGCTGGATCAGGTACCCGTCGCGCAGGTCCCCGACCTCGGCCTTCACGGCGGCGATCTGCCGACGCAGCTCCGATGCGCTGCCGATGTCGAGCCGGACGCCGCCCATCTCCCGCCGGTGCCGCAGGTTCTCGGCGGCCGCCTTGAGCACCACCGGCCAGCCCAGCTTCTCGGCCGCCTCCACGGCGGAGTCGGCGTCCTGCACCAGGAACGAGGGCCACAGGTGGACGCCGTAGCAGCGCAGCAGGCTGGTCGTCTCCTCGTCTGACAGGCGCAGCCCGGCGGGGTGCGCCGCCGCCGCTCGTGACAGCACCTTGTCGACGATCTCCTCGGCGGCCGCCGGGTCCGTGCCGGCGGGTGCGACCGGCTGCCCCTGCGGACGCATGCGCCACTGGGCGTGCTGCGTCACCGCGGCCAGTGCCCGGACGGCGTCCTCAGGTGTCGGGAACGCAGGGACGACCCTCGGCGTCCGGCGCTCCGGGTCCGGCTCGGCGGATCCGTCGCGCATGCCGGCATCGTGGCCCACACCTCTCATGCCGAGGAAGCATGCGACGCAGGTCTTGTCGGAACCGCCGGCGACGTCGACGAGTGCGTGGACGACGTCCTCGTCGACGGTCGCCAGCGGCGGGATGAACGTCGCGACGACCGAGTCGACCGTGTCCGCGGCGAACACCCGCTCGAGCGCGTGCCGGAACTCCTCGGCGTCCGCGTCGGGCCGCAGGGAGACCGGCGCGGTGCCGAGCTCCAGCCTCCAGCTGATGGCGGCGTCGGCGACCAGCGCGGCCAGCGCGTCGGAGTTGCCGACGATGCCGAGCCGCGGCCCGGCCGGGAGCGGCTGCTCCTGCAGCACCTGCGCCACGTCGAACATCTGGTGGGTGTTCTCGACCCGGATGACGCCGGCCTGCTTCAGCATGGCGTCCAGCGCCTCCCGGGGTGCGCGGGAGGCCCGGACGGCGTGTCCGGGCGGTACGCCGTAACCCGACAGCCCCGACTTCACGACGACCACGGGCTTGCTGCGGGCCAGCCGGCGAGCGACCCGGGAGAACTTGCGGGGATTGCCCACGCTCTCCAGGTAGAGGGCGACCGCGGTGGTGCGCGGGTCCTCCTCCCAGTACTGCATGAGGTCGTTGCCGGACACGTCGGCGCGGTTGCCGGCGGAGACGAAGCCGGACAGCCCGAGGCCCCGCCGGTCAGCCGAGGCGAGCAGGGCGACACCGAGGGCGCCGGACTGGCTGAACAGGCCCAAGCCGCCGTCGCGGGGCATCCGGGGTGCGAGCGACGCGTTCAGCCGCACCGCACGGTCGGTGTTGATCATGCCGAAGGAGTTGGGGCCCACGACGCGCATCCCGTGCGCCCGCGCCACGCGGACGAGCTTGCGCTGTCGTTGCAACCCCTCCGGGCCCCGTTCGGCGAAACCGCTGGAGACCACGACGAGACCGCGGACCCCGATGCGCCCGCAGTCGCGGACGACGTCCAACGCGACAGCTGCCGGGACGGCGATGACCGCGAGGTCGACCGGACCCGGGACGTCGGACACACGTGCGTGGACCTGCACCCCCTGCAGCTCGAAGGCCTCCTGGTTGACGGCGTGCACGGGACCGCTGAAACCGGCTGCCAGGACGTTGCGCAGCAGATGCGCACCGACGGAGTCGTCGTCGCGGCTCGCCCCGACGACCACGACCGAGCGGGGGTTCAGGAGCGCACCGATGCTCGCCGCCTCGGCCCGGTGCTCCCGGGCAGCCATCACCGCCACGGACCTCGCTGTGGGGTCGATGTCGAACGCCAGCGAGATGACCCCGTCGTCGAAGTGGTGGGTCACCTCGTAGCCAGCCTCGCGAAAGACCTGCACCATCTTGCGGTTCTGCGGCAGCACCTCGGCCACGAACCGGTGGATCCCGCGCTCACGGGCGACCGCGGCCAGGTGCTCCAGGAGCACGGAGCCGAGGCCCCGCCCCTGGTGGGCGTCGGCGATGTTGAAGGCGACCTCGGCCTGCCCCTCGTCGACCCGGTCGTAGCGGCCCACCCCGATGATCTCGTCCCCGATCAGCGCGATGAGCGCCACGCGGTCGCCGTAGTCGACGTGGGTGAACCGCTCCAGGTCCCGGTCGGACAACCTCGGCATGGGTGCGAAGAAGCGCAGGTAGACGGACTCCGGGGACTGGCGCATGTGGAAGGCCTGCAACGCCTCGGCGTCGGCCGGTCTGATGGGGCGCAGGTGCGCCGTGCCGCCGTCGCGCAGGACGACGTCCGCCTCCCAGTGGGCCGGATAGGAGGTGCGGGCCATGGCGCCAGGCTAGGGGGTCGCCGTTGCCTGACGGCGGCAGCGGTGCCAAGGTCGGCGTCATGGCAGACACCACGAGCGTGACGAGCGGACGTAGCGACGGCAGGCAGGGCGAGGACGCGTACGGCAGGCTGCGCGCCGCCCGAGACCTGCTGCTGGAGCTGCGTGAGGACTACGACGCCGCACGGGAGCGGTTCACCTGGCCCGAGCTGGACGAGTTCAACTGGGGGCTCGACTGGTTCGACCGCGTCGCCGACGACGCCGAGACCGGACGGCGGACGGCGCTGCGGGTCGTGGACGCGGACGGCACCGACACGTCGGTCACCTACGCCGAGATGGCGGAACGGTCGACGCAGGTGGGGGCCTGGCTGCAGTCCGTGGGTGTCGGTGGCGGCGACCGTGTGCTGCTGATGCTCGGCAACCAGGTGGAGCTGTGGGAGGTCCTGCTCGCCTGCATCAAGATCCGGGCGGTCGTGATCCCCGCGACGACGCTGCTCGCACCGGCGGACCTGACCGACCGCATCGAGCGGGGCAACGTGCGCCACGTGATCGCCCGGAGCGAGGACACGGGCAAGTTCGCCGATGTCGAGGGCAGCTGGACGCGGATCGCCGTCGGGGAGCCGGTCTTGGGCTGGCTGGACTACGCGGACTCCGCGACCCACGCGGGAGAGCTGGCGATCGAGACGGCGACCCACGCCGACGACACGCTGCTGCTCTACTTCACCTCCGGCACGACCGCCCGGCCCAAGCTCGTGGAGCACACGCAGGCTTCGTACCCGGTCGGGCACCTGTCAACCATGTACTGGATCGGTCTGCGGCCCGGGGACGTGCACCTCAACATCTCCTCCCCCGGGTGGGCGAAGCACGCCTGGAGCAACGTGTTCGCCCCGTGGCTGGCGGAGGCGACGGTCCTGGTGGTCAACCAGCCGCGGTTCGACGCCGAGTCGCTGCTGCAGACGATGGAGCGCTGCCAGGTCAGCTCCTTCTGCGCGCCGCCGACGGTGTGGCGGATGCTCGTGCAGGCGGACCTCGGCCGGTACCGCGACCGCATCCCGCTGCGGTGCGTGGTCGGCGCCGGGGAACCGCTGAACCCGGAGGTGATCGGGCAGGTGGAGAAGGCCTGGGGCGTGGTCATCCGCGACGGGTACGGCCAGACCGAGACAACGCTGCAGATCGGCAACCCACCTGGCCAGCGGCTGCTGCCCGGGTCCATGGGGCGCCCGGTGCCGGGTTACGACGTCGTCCTCGTGGACCCGCTGAGCGGCGAGGAGCGCAACCGCCCGGGTGAGGAGGGCGAGATCTGCCTACGCCTCGACGGTAGGTACGGGCGCCCGCTGGGACTCATGGTCGGCTACCACGGGGACGGCGGCCGCACGGACGATGCGATGAAGGGCGGGGTCTACCACACGGGCGACGTGGCGACGATGGACGCCGACGGGTACATCACGTACGTCGGCAGGGCCGACGACGTGTTCAAGGCGTCGGACTACCGCATCAGCCCCTTCGAGCTGGAAAGCGTGCTGATCGAGCACGGGGCGGTGGCGGAGGCGGCCGTGGTCCCGTCACCGGACCCGACGCGGCTGTCGGTCCCCAAGGCGTACGTGGTGCTCGCCGCCGGGTACGAGCCGAACGCCGAGACGGCCGAGTCGATCCTGCGCCACTGCCGGGAGCACCTGGCCCCGTACAAGCGGGTCCGGCGCATCGAGTTCGCGGAGCTGCCCAAGACCATCAGCGGGAAGATCCGTCGGGTGGAACTGCGGGGCCGCGAGGGCGAGCTGCACGGCATCGGCGACGACAGCGCCCGCCGGGTGTCGGAGTACGAGTTCTGGGAGGACGACTTCCCGGCACTGAAGCAGAACGGGTGAGCCGGGCCACCATGGAGTTCAGCGACGTGGTGCACCGCCGCCGGATGGTCCGGGCGTTCGACCCCGACCGTCCCGTCCCCGTCGAGGTGGTGGATCTGCTTCTCGAGCACGCGATCCGCGCCCCGAGCGCCGGCTTCAGCCAGGGCTGGGGCTTCCTGGTGCTGGAGGACGCCGCCGACCGGGACCGGTACTGGTCGGTGACGGCGGACCTGTCACGAGAACCGGACTCGTGGCTGCGCGGCATGATGAGCGCTCCCCTGCTCGTCATCTGCCTCAGCGACAAGAACACCTACCTGGACCGGTACGCCGAGCCGGACAAGGGCTGGAGCGACCGCTCCGAGAGCCACTGGCCGATCCCCTACTGGGACGTCGACACCGGCATGGCCGCGCTGCTCATGCTGCTGACGGCGGTCGACCAGGGCCTGGCCGCGTGCTTCTTCGGAGTGGGCCAGCAGACCGAGATCGAGCGGTTCCTAAAGGCTTTTGACGTCCCCGCTGACCGTCGTCCGGTGGGGGTCGTCGCCGTCGGCTACGCGGCACCCGACCGGCGCTCCCCCAGCCTGCGGCGTGGGCGCCGTCCGGTCGAGGAGGTCGCGCACCGCGGCCGGTTCGGCACGCCCTACCGCAGCGCCAGCGCAAGTGCGGGCGCCGCACCACACAAGCCCGCACCACACAAGCGCTGACGCACGCGTTGCCCCTCAGAGCCGCAGCGCCGCCGGCCGGTGGGTGTGGCCCTCGATGTCCTGGGCCGCCATGTCCAGCAGCTGGTGCGCCAGGTCCGACAGCGCTCGTGCCACCGCGAGCTCGTCACC
>JASBSH010000143.1 GCA_030149025.1 Actinomycetales bacterium
GAGGGCAAGCGGATACCGCAGCGACCACGGCTGCACCAGTCGGACGAGGGCATCGTAGATCGCCGAGTCGCCGTGCGGGTGGTACTGGCCCATGACCTCGCCCACCACACGGGCGCACTTCGAGAACGACTTGTCGGGGCGGAAGCCGCCGTCGTACATGCCGTAGATCACACGGCGGTGCACGGGCTTGAGCCCGTCGCGCACATCGGGGAGCGCGCGCCCCACGATGACGGCCATCGCGTAGTCGAGGTAGCTGCGCTGCATCTCCGACTGCAGGTCGACCTGATCGATCTTGCCGTGATCGTGTTCCGGCTCGGTGCGTTCTTCGTCAGTCATGAATCAATCTCTCTGTCACACATCTGGTCTGAGCCCGCGGGCATCAGATGTCGAGGAAGCGGACGTCCTTGGCGTTGCGCTGGATGAAGCTGCGCCGGGACTCGACGTCCTCACCCATGAGCACGGAGAAGATCTCGTCGGCGGACGCGGCGTCGTCGATGGTGACCTGGCGCATGATCCGGTGCTCGGGGTCCATCGTGGTGTCCCACAGCTCGGAGTAGTCCATCTCGCCGAGACCCTTGTAGCGCTGGATCCCGTTCTCCTTCGGCAGCTTGCGGCCGGCCTCGAGCCCCGCCTTCACCACCGCGTCGCGCTCGCGATCGGAGTAGACGTAGTCGTGCGGGCCGTTGCTCCACTTGATCCGGTACAGCGGCGGCTGGGCCAGGAACACGTGACCGTGCTCGATCAGCGGCTTCATGTACCGGAACAGCAGGGTCAGCAGCAGAGTGCTGATGTGCTGGCCGTCGACGTCGGCATCGGCCATCAGCACGATCTTGTGGTAGCGCAGCTTGCTGAGGTCGAAGTCCTCGCCGATGCCGGTGCCGAAGGCCGTGATGAGGGCCTGCACCTCGGCGTTGCCGAGCGCCTTGTCGATCCGAGCCTTCTCGACGTTGAGGATCTTCCCGCGGATCGGCAGGATCGCCTGCGTCTCAGGGTTGCGGCCCCGCACGGCGCTACCACCGGCCGAGTCGCCTTCGACGATGAAGACCTCGCACTTGCTGGGGTCGTTGCTCTGGCAGTCACGCAGCTTGCCGGGCATGCCCCCGGACTCCAGCAGCCCTTTGCGCCGGGTCGCCTCCCGGGCTTTCCGCGCGGCCATGCGCGCGGCGGCCGCCTGGATCGACTTCCGGACGACGTCACGCGCCTCGTTCGGATGCCGCTCCAGCCAGTCGCCCAGCTGGTCGTTCACCACGGTCTGCACGAAGGTGCGGGCCTCGGTGTTGCCCAGCTTGGTCTTGGTCTGGCCCTCGAACTGCGGCTCGGCGAGCTTGACGGAGATGACCGCGGTCAGACCCTCACGGATGTCCTCACCGGTGAGGTTGTCGTCCTTGTCCTTCAGCAAGCCCTTGGCGCGGGCGTACCGGTTGACCAGGCCGGTCAGCGCGGAGCGGAACCCCTCTTCGTGGGTGCCACCCTCGTGGGTGTTGATCGTGTTCGCGTACGTGTGGACGGACTCGGAGTACGCCGTCGTCCACTGCATCGCGACCTCGACGGCGATGCGGCGCACGGTGTCCTCCGCCTCGAAGGAGATGACGTCCGGGTGCACGGGCTCGGAGCGCTTCGAGGCGTTCAGGTGCTTGACGTAGTCGATCAGGCCGCCGTCGTACCGGTAGGTGACCGAGCGCGGCTTGGCCTCGTCCTGCGTCTGCTCGACGTCGTCCTCGGTGTCGGCGTACTGCGGCCGCTCGTCGATCAGCCGGATGGTGAGCCCCCGGTTGAGGAACGCCATCTGCTGGAAGCGCGAGCGCAGGGTCTCGAAGTCGAAGACCGTGGTGTCGAAGATGTCCGTGTTCGGCCAGAAGGTGACCGTCGTCCCCGTGTCGTGGGTCTCCTCGCCGCGGACGAGCGCGGCCTGCGGCACGCCGTCGGTGTACGCCTGGCGGTACACGTACCCGCCGCGGCGCACCTCGACCTCGAGCCGGGTCGACAGGGCGTTCACCACGGAGACGCCCACGCCGTGCAGCCCACCGGAGACCGCGTAGCCGGCACCGCCGAACTTGCCGCCCGCGTGGAGCACCGTCAGCACGACCTCGACGGCCGGACGACCCTCGCTGGCCACCACGTCCACCGGGATCCCGCGGCCGTTGTCCACGACCCGGACACCGCCGTCCGCCAGCAGCGTGACGTCGATGGTGTCGCAGAAACCCGCGAGCGCCTCGTCCACGGAGTTGTCGACGACCTCGTAGACCAGGTGGTGCAGACCGCGCTCGCCGGTCGAGCCGATGTACATCCCGGGGCGCTTGCGCACCGCCTCGAGCCCCTCGAGCACGGTGATGGCGCTCGCGTCGTACTCACCCTTCGGCTTGCGCCGACCGTCCCCATCGACGACGTGGGCGAGCGACGCCGCCTCCTCCGGCGCTGTGCCCTCGCTCATCTCGGCGGTGAGCTGGGCCTCGGGAGCCATGCTGCTGGGCGTCCTGCTGCCTGAGCTGCTGGGCATGCTGCTGGGCGTGCTGCTGGTCTGTGTCGTGCTACTGGGCGTGCTCTCGTCAGGCACTGGCTGTGAACTCCCTGGCCGGCGGACCGGAGCCGCGGACGGCACCCGGGTTCGTGCGGACTCACGCGAACGGCCGCCCGAGGGCAGCCGTCCTGAACTAGGGACAAGTCTACCCCTGTCCGCCGACAGAACCGCCCTTCCACAGGCCGCAGGGCGCGATGTGACGCGAGAAAAGACGTACGGGTGGGTCCCCCCACGCACCCAGGGTTGTCGGACGGCCCTGGATGCCCGCGGACGGTTCTGCCGCCGCCGACGGCTCAGCCGTAGGTGTCGCGCGGGCCACGACCACCGTGGACGATCCGCGGCCCGCGCCGCCAGCTCGGTCCCGACGGGCCGCGCACCACCAGCCGCTCGACGACCCCCGGCCCCAGCTCCTCGGCCAGGCGCTGCAGGATGGTCGGCGCCAGCAGGCGCATCTGGGTGGCCCAGGCGGTGGAGTCGGTGCGGACCGTCAGCACCTTCTCCTCGAAGGTCTCCGGCTGGCAGTGCGCCGCGACCTCGTCACCGACGACCTGGTCCCAGCGGCCCACCACGCCGCCCACCGCGATGGGGGTGGACCAGCCGCGCTCCTGCACCAGGCGGGAGATGCTCGACCCGAACGGCTGGGGGTCGCGCCGGTCCGGTCCGGCGCCCGACCGCTGCGCCCCGGCGACGCGGCGCCGCCGGCCCGATACGGAACCCGGGGCACCCGAGCCGGCTGGCCGGCGTCCGGGCCCGAGACCGCGAGCGGCCGCCGCGGCGCGGGCGCGGTTGAGAGCCGCGCGTACGGCGTCGACCCCGTCGGCATCAGAGCCGTCGTTCCCGGCGGCCCCGTCGTTCCCCGCCGCCCCGTCCTGCTCGACCGGCCCCACGAGCGGGACGTCGCCCGCTTCCGTGCGCTGCGCGTCCTCAGTCACGGCTCACCTCACTCGCCAGAACCCGCACGCGGTCGCCGTCCAGCTCCTCGGTAACGTCGGTGTCCACCGCCGCGGTGACCAGGACCTGCTCGGCCGCGGAGGCGATCTTCGCCAGGCGTGAGCGGCGGCCGGCGTCCAGCTCCGCGAAGACGTCGTCGAGGATCAGCACCGGCTCGCGCTCGGCGTCGCTGCCCATGCCCTCGGAGCGCAGCAGCTCGTAGCTCGCCAGGCGCAGTGCCAGCGCGTAGGACCAGGACTCGCCGTGGCTGGCGTAGCCCTTGGCGGGCAGGGGCCCGAGGTCGAGCAGCATGTCGTCCCGGTGCGGGCCCACGAGCGTTGTGCCGCGCTCGATCTCCTTGGGGCGCAGCTCGTTCAGCGCCTGGTGCAGCTGCCCGGCGAGCTGCTCGCGGCCGGGCAGGTCGTCGCCGGCAGCGAAACCGGCGCCGATCTCCTGGCAGATCGAGGATCGGTAGCCGAGGGCGGCGTCCCCGGCGGCGTCCGACACCACCCGGTAGGACTCGGCGACGAACGGCGCTAGCCGGCGGAGCAGGAACAGCCGCGCGGCGAGCAGCTCGCCACCGAGCCGGGCGAGCTGGGTGTCCCACACGTCCAGCGTCGAGTCGACCGTCGCGCCTCCCGCCGCAGGTGGTTGCTCCCGCCTCCCACCCGGACGGCGCACGGGAGCGGCCTGCTTCAACAGCGCGTTGCGCTGGCGAAGGACCCGGTCGTAGTCGGCGCGGACGGCGGCGAACCGGGGTGCCAGCAGCACGAGGAGGTCGTCGACGAACCGGCGCCGGCCGTCGGGTTCACCCTTGACGAGGGACAGGTCCTCGGGAGCGAACAGGACGGTGCGCAGCGTGCCGATCAGCTCCCGCGGCCGGGGCAGCGGTGCCCGGTTGAGCCGCGCGCGGTTCGCGCGCCCCGGCGCGATCTCCACCTCCAGCAGCGCGGCGCGCCCGTCGCGGTCGACCGACGCCCGGACGACGGCACGCCCGGCCCCGGCGCGGACCAGCGGAGCGTCCTGGGCGACGCGGTGGCTGCTGAGAGTGGCGAGATACCCGACGGCCTCGACGAGGTTCGTCTTGCCCTGCCCGTTCGGACCGACCAGCGCGGTCACCCCACGGCGGAGCGGGAGCTCGACCGCGGGGTAGCTGCGGAAGTCCGCGAGGGACAGGTGGGTGACGTGCACGCCCCAGTATTAGTCAGACGGCGAGTCTCAGGTGGGTCAGGCGCCCTCGCCTCCCCGGGTCTGCCCGGCACCGGAGGACGGACCGGCCGCGGGCGCCTGCGTCTCCTTCTGGACCTCTTGCGTGCCGGAGGTCGGCCCGGCTTCGGTGACGGCGTGCCCGCCGAACTGCTGCCGGAGCGCGGCCACCGCCTTCATGGCCGGTGAGTCGTCCTGCCGGGAGGCGAAGCGGGCGAACAGCGCGGAGCTGATCACCGGCATCGGGACGGAGTTCTCGATCGCCTCCATGACGGTCCAGCGACCTTCGCCGGAGTCGTTCACGTACCCCCGGATGCTGGCGAGACCCGGGTCCTCCTCGAGCGCCTTCACCATCAGGTCGAGCAGCCAGGAGCGGACGACGGTGCCGCGCGTCCAGGCCTTGAAGCACGCCTTGGTATCGGTGACGATGTCCTTGGCGGTGAGCAGCTCGTAGCCCTCGGCGTACGCCTGCATCAGCCCGTACTCGAT
>JASBSH010000147.1 GCA_030149025.1 Actinomycetales bacterium
CCTCGCCGCCGCCTACCGGGAACAGCAAGAGCCGACCGGCAAGACCGGTGAGAAGGCCGACTCCCGGCAGCTCCGGTCGAGCCAAGCCGCCGCGGACCTGGCAGCCGTTGACCGGCCAGCCGCGGACGTGCCGGCCGCACATCTGGACGCCGGTCCCGCCCTCGATCCGGCCACCTTGTGCCGACTGGCGTGCGACGGCAGGATCCGGCTGTCGGTCGACGGCAGTGACGGCCTGACCCTGGACCTGGGCAGGCAGCGGCGACGGCCCACCACCCGGCAGCTGAAGGCCCTGTGGCAGCGGGACCGCGGCTGCGCAGTACCAGGGTGCGGGCGAACCCGTTTCCTGCACGCTCACCACGTGGTCGGCTGGGCCGCAGGCGGCCCGACGGACATGGACAACCTCATACTCCTGTGCGGAGAGCACCATCGAGCGCTGCACGACGGCGAGTTCGGCATCGTGGCGCTCGGCAGGCAGAAGTTCCGGTTCCACCGACGCAGCGGGGCCGAATGGCCCGCTGCACCGCCCATGTGGGGCGACTCGGGCGCGGTGGCGCGGCAGCATCCCGACGCTGGGCCGGACGACCTGCAGGCGGACTGGGACGGCACACCCGTGACGAATGAGACGGTGCACGCCTACCTGCTCGACTGGGCGATCCAGGCGCGGATCTCGCAGGCGTCGACGGCGAGCAACTGAGCCCGGCAGCCGGAACTCCTCGATCGTGCCCTGAAGGAACTTGACTTTCGTCGCGGCCGCCCTGGCGGCGTTCTCCGGCCCACCTCGAACATCTCACCGCCTGCTGACCGCTGCCGCCCCAACAATGGCCGTGTGGCCACTCCTGCATCGGCCGGCGCAGGTGAGGAGACGGCGCTCTGCGACGTCCTCGTCGTCGGCGCGGGCCCGACCGGTCTGACGCTCGCAGCGCAGCTCGCGCGGTTCGGCGTCCGTTGTCGCATCGTCGACAGCTCGACGGACCGAGCCCGTGAGTCGCGCGCCCTCGGCATCCAACCCCGCACGCTGGAGGTGCTTCTAGCGCTCGGCATCGCTGACGAGCTGGTCCGTCGCGGCAGCCCCAACACACGCCTCTACGTCCACCGGCGCGGCGGCCGCGTCACCTCGTCGCCGATGTTCGACATCGGAGTCGGCGACACCGCCTACCCGTTCTTGCTCTTTCTCGCCCAGTCCGAGACGGAGGCGGTCCTCATCGACCGGCTCGCCAGCGACGGGATCACCGTCGAGCGCAACACCCACGTGCAGGAGCTCGACGACAACGGTGACCACGTCACGTGCACGCCGCGGAATCGGGACGGCGCCACGCAGCTCGTGCGGGCCCGTTACGTCGTCGGGTGCGACGGCGTGCACAGCACGGTCAGAAGTGCAGCGGGGATCGGATTCGCGGGCGGCCGCTACCCACAGACCTTCCTCCTCGCGGACCTGGCCGTGGCGGGCCTGGAGCCGGACGGCATCCATGTGTACATAGGCCCATCGGGCCCGTTGCTGTTCTTCCCGCTGAAGGTGCCGGCGCCGTGGCGGCTGATCACCGTCCGACCTTTCTGGACGGCGCCAGCTGGCGAAGGCGGTCAACTCACGACCGCGGTGGGTCCGGTCACCGGAACGGAGCTCTCGGACCTTGTCGCAGCAGCCACCAACGAGCCGCTTCAGCTGCGGGAACCGGTGTGGGCGACTGCGTTTCACGTTTCACACCGGCACGCCAGCACCTATCGCCGGGGTCGGCTGTTTCTTGCCGGGGACGCCGCGCACATCCACATTCCGGCCGGGGCGCAGGGGATGAACACCGGTATCCAGGACGCGGTCAATCTCGGATGGAAACTTGCCCTCGTCCTTCGCGGCTCGGCGCCGAGCCAGTTGCTCGACTCCTACGACGCAGAACGACGGCCGGTCGGTGCGTTCGTGCTTCGGTTCACCGACCGGGCTTTCACGGTGGTGACCTCGGACCGGTCTTTCCTGCGAGCCATCAGAACCGTTGTCGCACCGCGAGTGCTGCCGCTGTTGTTGCGTTCGCGGGTCGGCCGGCGTGTGGCCTTCCGCACCGTCTCACAACTGGGGATCACATACGCGTCGAGCTTCGCCAGCTAACCTGAGAAAGCGGCTCGGCCTCGGCTGAACCTCTTCTCGCGCAATAGACCTGGGCCGGGCCACCGGCTACCCGACGCGCTGGTCGTTCGCGACGGCGAGGAGATCTGGCTGCACGAAGCCCTCGCCGATCCGGCGCTGCACCTTCTCCTCAGCGGTCCTGCCAGCAGCTGGAACGACGCGGACGTCGAGACGCTGCGCCAACGCTTCGACTCCGTGCTTCGGGTCCATCGTCTCGACCGCAACCCCGGAGCCGGCGTCTTGCACGACGCGACCGGTGACGCGTGGAGACGGCTGCACGTCCGGGAGAGCGCCGCGTTCGTCATTCGTCCCGACGGCCACATCGGGGCCCGGACCGATGGCACCGACCTCGCGCCGAGTGTGCGCTACCTGAACCGCGTCCTGCGGCCGATGAGTTCCGGCTGACCCCGCGGTCTGGTCCACGAACAGAACGGACGCCAATGCCCCGGGCGGGGCCAGATCGGGAAGAGGGATCTCCATGCCGGAGCTGATGATCGACTTCATCACGTCCCTGGACGGGTACGCGTCAGCGGAAGGGTGGCCCGGGTGGTGGGGCGTTGAGGGGCCGGAATACCTCCAATGGCTGCAGGACCAGCCCGAGGGTGGATACACCATTCTGATGGGCGCCAAGACATACCGGTTGATGTCCGGGTTCGCCGCAGCGGGTGAGGAGGGCACCGAGGTTCTCAACGCGATCCCGAAGGTGGTCTTCTCGTCGACGCTGCAGGCGCCCTTGTCCTGGGAGAACACCAGGTTGGTCCAGGAAGAGGCCGTCGACGCGGTACGTCGGATGAAGCAGGACGGCGAGACCTCCTTCCGGACCCTCGGGAGCCTCACGCTGTGCCGTTCGCTGCTCAAGGCCGGCCTCGTCGATCGATTCCGGGTGGTCGTCTTCCCCATGATCACAGGAAGTACCGGCAGCGAGAGGATCTACGACGGCTACCCCGACGTTGCCCTCGAGATGAAGGAGAGCCGGACCTTCGACGGCAGGATCCAACTGCTGGACTACGTCCCCAAGGTGCTCTCCGGACCACCCGGTTCCTGATCTGCACTGCGCCGCCGCGCCGCGCCGCCGCGACCCACGCCGCGACGCGCCAGCTCGCGACACCACGCCACGGCGTCGCGAGCTGTGTCGGTGCTCACGTCCACGTCCTGGATCAGAATTTGAACCTTCAACACTCCCAGTTCTAGCCTCGTGTTGAAGGTTGAACCGCTTGCACCGCTCTCTCTTGCACCGCTCTCAAGGAGATCCCTTATGACCCTGCTTCGCGTCGACGCCTCCATCCAGGGGGACGCATCCGCCAGCACCGCCCTGGCCGACATCGTCCTGGATCCGTTCGTCGCGGCCCGTCCCGATGTCCCGATCGTCCGACGCCACCTGGGCCAGGACCCGTTGCCCTCGCACGCCTGGCAGGCGGCCATCTCGGGCGCGTTCACTTCGGAGGACGACCGCACCGAGGTGCAGCGCGAGGCACTCGACTTGGCGGGCCAGCTCGCCGGCGAGCTGCAGTCTGCCGCCAGCGCCGTTTTCGCTTTTCCGCTGTACAACTACGGCGTGTCGCAGCACGTGAAGACGTGGATCGACCTCTGCATCGCCGGTGCCGAGCCGGGCGCGCGACTGCTGGACGCCAAGCCGGTCGTGCTCGTCACCACCCGGGGCGGTGGCTACGGTTCGGGCACCCCGCGTGAGGGCTGGGACCACAACACCGACTACCTGCGCCGGATCCTGGCGGACATCTGGGGCGCCGACCTCACTGTGGTGGAGCGCGAGTTGACCCTCGTCGGCGTCAACCCCGCGCTGGACGAGTTCACAGAGCTGGCAGCGTTGATGCGCAAGCACGCCGAGGAGGCCGCGGCCGAGGCTGGCGCCGCGCTCGCCGAGCGGCACGGCGCCTGACGTTCGCCTACCCCGCCACCCTCACCTGGGGGTGATCAGCGGGTGATCATGCAGTCCCGCACGCCACCCTCACCGTCGGGTGGCGTGCGGTTTTGCACGCTGCCCTCACCGGAAGCGGCCGCCGCTCGGATCGCTCCCACTCCCTTCCTCATCGTTCCCGGGGACGACGACCCGCACTTCCCGCTGGACCATGCGGAAGCGCTCCACACGGCGGCCCTGGACGGCGGCGCCGAGCCCTGGGTGGAACCCGGATTGCGGCCAGGCCGAGATGGGCCGCGAGCGACGACCTGCTCCACTGCCTGAGCACGAGCTGCTCTGCGGAACGTAGCGATCTCGGTGCCGCACCACCACCTCGCGTAATGAAATGCATTACGATAGGTGCCGTGTTTGAGCGCGTCAATTGGTCGAAGCGCGGCGCGTACATGGAGGCCCGGCATGGCATCACGCCCCGGATCGCCAATGACGCGCTCGCTGACCCCAATCGCGTAGTGATCGACCCTGACTACAACAGCAGCACTGGCTTGAGTGTCCGGATCATCGGGTTCTCGACGATTGCTGGGGAGATCGTCACGGTCATCGTGTTGGAGCACGATGGGGTCGAGTACGGAGTGAACGGGTGGCTGGCCAACGACAAGGACCGCCGCCTCTACAGGGAAGCAGGAGCCGATGAGCAAAAGGACTGACGATCTGCTCGCCGCCGAGGGGGCGGCGGTTGAGGAGGCTGAGGCTGCGAGCGACCCCGGAGCACCGCTGCCCAGTCACGTGCAGGTTACCCGGGGCCATCCGCGGGCCAGGAACCTTCAAGTCCGCTTTCGGGATGACGAGTACCGCGAGCTCGCTGCCTACGCCGAACAGCGTGGTCTGCCGGTTTCCACGGTGGTGCGAATGCTCGTGCTTCAAGCCATCACATCGGCGGATGATCTGAAGTCGGCACTGGACCGTCTGGAAAGCGACCTTGCCGCTGTCCGTCGCAAAGCCCTCAGCGCCTGACCTCTATTGAGATGGGGGCGCGACCGAGGCTCACCGAAGACCCAGGACGCCGCGGACGAGGAATAGCGCTTCACGGACCTGCCGTTGCGTCTGGCATGCCTGCAACCCCGATCTCCATCCTTGATCTTGCCCAAATCGGACCCGGCGGGAGCGCGGCCGACAGCTTCCGGGCCAGTGTCGAGATCGCGCAGCTCGCGGAGCGCAGCGGCTATCACCGGGTCTGGTACGCAGAGCACCACAGCATGCCCACCATCGCCTCGTCGGCCACCAGCGTGCTCATCGCACACGTGGCCGCGCACACCGAGACGATCCGCCTCGGCGCTGGTGGTGTGATGCTGCCCAACCACTCCCCGCTGGTGATCGCCGAGCAGTTCGGCACCCTGGCGACACTGCACCCCGGCCGGATCGACCTCGGCCTGGGGCGAGCACCGGGCAGTGACCAGAACACGATGCGCGCCCTGCGCCGCGACCCCATGTCGGCCGATGCCTTCCCTCGCGACGTCCAGGAGCTGCAGGGTTACCTCACCGGCAGGTCGCTGATCCCCGGCGTCGACGCCATCCCGGGCAAGGGCACCAACGTGCCGCTCTACATCCTCGGGTCCTCCCTCTTCGGCGCGAAGCTCGCCGCCGCGCTGGGACTGCCCTATGCCTTCGCCTCGCACTTCGCACCCCAGGCGCTGGTCGATGCCGTCGCCACCTACCGGCGTGAGTTCCAGCCCTCCGAGCAGCTGGCCGAACCCTGGGTCATCGCCGGCGTCAACGTCGTGGCCGCCGACACCACCGAGCAAGCCCAGGCACTGCTGCGGGAATCGCAGCGCCTGCGAGTCAGCCAACTGGTCGGCCGCGGACGCACCTTCACCGACGACGAAGCCGACGCCATCCTCGACTCGCCGTCGGGGATGCAGATCAAGCAGATGAGTCACTACACCGCGGTCGGCACCCCGGACGAAGTGCGCGCCTACCTCGACGAGTTCGTCGTCCACGCCGACGCCGACGAGCTGATCGTCGCCTCGATGGCCCGCAGCACCGAGGCGACGCTGCGCTCCTTCGAGCTGCTGGCCAAGGTCGCCGACCTAGCCGGCTGACAGGACCACGGGGACGTCGACACGCACGTCAGTCAGGTCGCCACGACACCCAGGGCTGCCGAGCCCCGCACAGACCGCGACGTTCTGCAGCGCCCAAACGCCTTCCTGAGCACGAGCGGCCCTGCAGAACGTCGCGGTGTCCATCGGGACGTCCTCCGGCGGGATCAGACGCCCACTGGTTCGACGCCGACCACCTGCACCTCGCCCGATTCGTCGACGAGTAACGCGGCTCAGATCCGCGCGTGCCGTACGCCCGCAGCCAACCCGCACAATGCCGGAGGCGCCTCGCA
>JASBSH010000284.1 GCA_030149025.1 Actinomycetales bacterium
CCACCAGCTCCTGGGCGGCGGCGGTCAGCTCGGCGACCAGGGCCTGCACCCGATGCAGACCCGGCCCGTCGCCGCTGGAAGGGACCTCCGCCACCATGGATAGAACACTAGTTCGACCCACCGACAATCCTGGCCGCGAACGAACCGCTCAGACGCCCAGGGCAGATAACGAACGGATAACGAAATTCCCCAGTTGAGGGCCGCGGACATTCGGGCCGGCGCTGACCCGCCAGCTTGCCGCTGACCCGCCAGCTAGCTGAGCTGATCCGCTAGTCGGCGGACACGTCGTCCTGGTCGCGGTGCCCCCGAGGTCTCGGTGCGTTGAGGTCGTAGCGGACCCCGACCATCCGGAGGGCGAAGCAGGTCCCCGCGGCAGCGAGCGCAGCCGGTAGACCGTACGCGCCAACGGATACGGCGATCACGCTCAGCGTCGCTCCCAGCAACGCCGGGATGGCATACAGCTCGCTCCGCATCACAGTCGGAACCCGCTGGGTGACCATGTCGCGGATCGTTCCGCCGCCCACACCGGTCACGGCACCGAGGATGGCTGCCTGTGCGGGCCCGAGCCCGAACTGCAGCGCCTTCGTCGCACCCGTGATGGCGAACAGGCTGAGCCCGGCCGCGTCGAGCGCGATGATCGGTCCGGAAAGCCGATCCAATCTGGGGCCGAGGAAGAACGCGAGAAGACTTCCACCGGCCGCAACGGCCAGGTATCGCCAGTCGCTGAAGGTCGCCGGCGGCAGGGAGTCGATCAGGATGTCGCGAATGATCCCGCCCCCCATGGCCGTGATCATCCCCAGGGCAACCACACCGATGATGTCGAGGCGGGCGGCCCTGATGGCCGTGAAGGCGCCGTTGAGGGCGAAGGCGAAGGTTCCGGTCAGGTCAAGGGCAAGGAACAGCGGGGTCGTCTGCGGGATCACATCTCGCCTCTCGTTCGCGGCCGCCTCACGTACCCGAAGCCTGTCCCAACCAGGCGAGAGCGGCCACCGTCATTGCCGCGGTGCCGATGTCCAGAGTGGGCTGCAGCTGCGGAGCGAACTTGGCGGAGTGGTTCACCGGAACGTCCTGCGACACCCGACCGGCGGCCTTGGCCTTCTCGTACAGTGCGGGGTCGATTCCGCCGATGCCCCAGTAGGTGTAGGGCACGCCCAGGGCCTGGGGGATGTCGCTGAAGTCCTCACTGGCCGTCTGCAGCGGCAGCTCGCTCGCGTCGTCGCCGAAGTAGCTCGCGAACGCGCCAGCCACCCGCTCCGTCACGCCGGGGTCGTTCTCGGTCAGAGGGAACTGGTCGAACAGCTCGAACTCCGGGGGGCTCGGCGACCGGGACGCCTCGCACTCCGCCGTCACGATCCGCTTGATGGCATCGAGGATCGCCGTGCGCGTGTCCTCGTGGTAGCTCCGGATGTTGAGCTGGATCACCGCCTGGTCGGGGATGACGTTGCTCTTGGTCCCTGCCTGCAGGCTGCCGACGGTGAGGACCGCGGGCTCACCAGGCTGGATCTCACGGGAGATCACCGTCTGGAGCCGGACGACGATCATGGCGGCGAGGACGACGGGGTCGATCGACGCCTGAGGCATCGACCCGTGCGCACCACGGCCGTGCACAGTGATCTTCATGCTGTCCGCGGCGGAAAGCGTGGGGCCGCTGCGCGTGGCGACCTGCCCGGACGGGAGCGGCAGCACGTGCTGGGACAGCGCCACGTCCACCGTGCCGACGACATCGGCGAGCCCGTCGTCCACCATCGTCCGGGCTCCGTCGCCCACCTCCTCCGCAGGCTGGAACACCGCAACCGCCGTGCCGCGCCACTGGTCGCGTGAGCCGGCGAGCAGCGAGACGGCGCCGAGCAGGCAGGTGACGTGCGCGTCGTGGCCGCACGCGTGCATCACCGGTTCCTCCGTCCCGTCCGGTCCGGTCGCCGACTCCTTGCTCGCATACGGCAGCCCGGTCGCCTCCCGCACCGGCAGAGCGTCCATGTCGGCACGCATCAGCACGACGGGGCCGTCACCGTTTCCCGCGATGCCGACGACACCGGTGCCGCCCACGTTCGTATGCACGTCACACCCGGCCTCACGCAGTCGGTCGCCCACGTTGCCCGCCGTCCGCGTCTCCTGATGGGACAGCTCGGGATGGGCATGCAGGTCGCGGTAGAAGTCCTCCTGCCAGCCCCGGACCTCCCCGAGGCCCTGCATGACCTGCTTCGCCACGGATGCAGTGCTCGACGTCATCGTTCCTCCTGTGGGGTGCTCTGCGGCGCAGGCCGACGACCCGGCAGCGCGACAGCCGCGACGCCGGCGCCGACGACCAGCAACGCTGCAGATACCCACATGGCGACGCGATACCCCGAGGTGAGGGCAGCCGGGTCCTCGTAGGCGTACCCGCTCAGCCCTGCCACCGCCGGTAGCGCCGCCACGGCCAGGAGGCCACCCGTCCGCGCCACGGCGTTGTTCACTCCGCTCGCGGTCCCGACCAGGTGATGCGGTGCGACCCCCATCACCGTCGCCGTCAGAGGTGCGACAAGCGTCGTGAGCCCCGCACCGAAGATGAGGACGCCCAGGAACACCGCCGTCCAGTAGCCGTCCTGCGCATCCACTCCGACCAGCAGCAGCAGACCGGCGGCTGCCAGCAACGGCCCTGCCGTCAGCGGTACTCGTGGCCCGACGCGCTCCCCGAAAGCACCGGCCCACCCCGAGAACGCGGTCAGGAGGACTGTCATCGGCAGGGTCGCGATCCCCGCCTGCAGCGGCGAGTAGCCGAGGCTCGTCTGCAGCTGCAGCACGAGGAAGAACGACGTGCCCGACAGGGCGGCGTAGACGAACAGCGTCTCGATGTTGACGACGGTGAAGACCCGGTCGGTGAACAGCTCGGGCGGCACGCTCGGATACCGGGAACGGAGCTGCCGGACGACGAACCCGCCGCCCGCGGCGACGGCCACTACCGCTGTGGTCACCAGGAGCGAGCTGAACCCCTCTCCGGCAGCGATCAGCGCGTACGTCGCGGCGCCGAGAGTCAG
>JASBSH010000287.1 GCA_030149025.1 Actinomycetales bacterium
CGGATCGTTCTGCCGATGGCACCGCAGGCCGCAACGGTCAGCCGTGGAAGGCGGGAAACCTGCCGTGAACGAGACACCGACGGACGGGTGACCGGAAAGACGTGGACGCCGTACCACGCCCGCACGCAGCACGGACGCGCCTATCGCCGGTGGACCCCCGAAGCAGACAACGAACGATGCGCTGCTCACGGCCCTTCTGGATGCCCACCACAGATGGGACGACGACACTCGGCGACTGCGGGTTCTCACCTTGACCAGCGGGCTGGCTCAGGACGTACCGAAGGAGTTGTCGGTGGTCGATGCCACGATGACCCGAGAGCCACGCACCAGGAAGCGGGGGAGCACGATGAAGCGGGGGGAAGCACGATGAAGGTGCTGCTGTTCTCAGATCTGCATCTGGACACGCCGTTCCGATGGGCCGGCGCGGAGCTGGCCCGGCGCCGGCGCCACAGCCTGCGCGACACCTTGTGCCGGATCGTCGAGCTCGCAGATGACCTCGGCGCCGATGTCATCGCCTCCGGTGGCGACCTGTACGAGCATGAGCGGTTCACCCCGGACACCGCCAACTTCCTCCGGGAAACATTCGGCCGCACAGACAAGCCCGTGTACCTCGCGCCGGGCAACCACGACTGGTACGGCCCCGCAAGCTTGTACAGGCAGGTGAAGTGGACGGCGAACGTGCACGTGTTCACCGAGGACCGGCTCACTCCGATCACCCTGACCGACGGGCTCACGCTGTGGGGCGCCGCACACCGGGCCCCGGCCAACACGGACGGCTTCCTTCAGGGAGGCTGGCGTGTCGACCGCGGGGGAGTGCACCTGGCGCTGTTCCACGGGTCGGAGAGCGCGGCGCTGCCCTTCCAGGAACAGGGCAAGGTGCCGCATGCCCCGTTCTCCGCGAGCCAGATTGCGACGGCCGGCCTGCACCACGCCCTGCTCGGCCACTTCCACACACCGCGTGACGCCGAGCGTCACACCTACCCGGGCAACCCGGACCCGCTCGCGTTTGGCGAGAGTGGCCAGCGCGGCGCCGTGCTCATCACCGTCCACGACGACGGCAGCGTGGACCGGCAACGGCACCCGGTCGCATCGACAACCGTCCACGACGTCACCGTGGAACTCAACGGGGTGGCGTCGTCCAGCGACGTGCGTGAACGTGCCGAAGAAGCTGTCGCGCCTCTCACCGGCATCGTTCGGGTCACCCTGACCGGCGAGGTGGCTCCCGACATCGACGTCCGCCTCGCCGACCTGACCGGTGTCGGAAGGCACCTCGAGGCTCTGGTGCCCCGCCTGGGCCGCATCACCGTGGGCTACGACTTCGACGCTCTGGCTGCCGAGAACACGGTGAGGGGCCAGTTCGTCCGGGACGTGCTGGATGCCGAACTGGACGACGAGGACCGGCGTCGCGTTCTCGTCACCGGCCTTCGTGCCCTCGACGGACGCGCCGACGAGCTGGAGGTGCACTGACGATGCGCATCGAGTCCGTCACCGCTCACGCCTTCGGGCCGCTAGTCGACGCCGAACTGGAGCTGGCACCCGGCATGACAGTCATTGCCGGGGTGAACGAGTCCGCGAAGTCCTCCTGGCACGCAGCGATCTACGCCGCGCTGGTCGGCCGCCGGCGCGGCAGGGGAGCGGGCACCAGGGACGAGCGGCAGTTCATCGACAAACACCGTCCCTGGGACCACTCCCAGTGGCGGGTCTCCGCGGTCGTCGCCCTCGACGACGGACGCCGCGTGGAGCTCACTCATGACCTGGACGGCAAGGTCGACTGCCGGGCGACGGATCTGGCGCTTGGTCGCGACGTCTCGGCCGAGATCATGCACGAGGGTGCGCCCGACGCCTCCCGTTGGCTCGGGCTTGACCGCAAGACGTTCGCCGCCACGGCATGCGTATCGCAAGCCCAACTGCTGTCTGTCCTCGCATCCGCCGAGGGCCTGCAGGAGCACCTGCAGCGCGCGGCCTCTACCGCCGGCAGCGATGCCACGGCTGCGGCAGCACTCGCCGCCCTCGCCAAGTTTGCACGGGAGCGGGTGGGTCGAGACCAGGCGAACTCCACCCGACCACTGCGGGTCGCGAAGAACCGGCTCGCCGATGCTCAGACGGCGTTGTCGCAGGCGCTCGACGAACACGAGGAGTACCTGCGCCTGGTCGAGGAGGCCGAAGCGCGCCGCCGGGAGGCGGGTGACGCCCAGGACCGCGTCCGGTCGGTGGAGGAGGTCGCGCAGGCGACGGAGAGGCTGCTGGACGCCGTCCGCGCGGCAGCTGCCGCGGCCGAGGAGTACGAGCGTGCCGAGCAGGCCCGCGAACAGTTGGCCGGCCGTCTCGCGGAGCAGTCCGACCGGCTGTCCCGGATCGAGCAGCTGCATGCAACCTTCCCCGAAGGGCCTCCTGCGGACCACGATGAGGCAGAGCAGGTGGTTCGGGCAGTC
>JASBSH010000160.1 GCA_030149025.1 Actinomycetales bacterium
GGCGGAGGGTCCCGCCCGCAACCGCGACAGTGCCGCCAATGGTCCCTACCTTGAGGGGTAGGAGGCCGCATGTTGGAGGAGGAGCGCCACGCCGAGCAGGAAGCTTGCCTCCTCAGGTGACGACTTTTCGGGCGCACGGCAACTGCCCGCTCGCGCCCCGTCTGATTGCGCCGTGCGGCGATCCGCTCGCGTTAGTCAGGCGCTTCCTGCACGTGCCCTATGCGGCTCCCGCGGTGATGTCCCTTGCCCGCCTGCACCGCGCCGAGGAGACGCTGCAGCGATGGCGAGTCAAGGTCGCGGACTGGCGGGAGATGCCGTCGGCGCCCGCGCCGACCGAGACCATCGCGAGAATGCAAGAAGCCCTCGTTTCCCACGTCGACTCCGGGGCCGTTCTCATACAGCTGCACCGCGTGGAGACGGACCTGCACCTGACATCGGGCGGCAAGTTCGATGTCTTCACCGGCATCGACAGGGTGCTCAGCCTCGACCTGCGTCATCTCATGGGCAGACGACCCCGATGAGGGCGGACCGGCTCCGGTAGGCCCGCTGGGCCCCACCGGCCTAGCGCCTGCTCAGCGGGCCCGGGGAGGAAGTTGACGAATGGGTCGCTGATCAGCCGACCGTCATGCTCATGCTCATGCTCATGCTCGTGTCGCCTGTGAATCCGCGCTGCCGCCCATGCGATCGAGCAGATCCTGCAGCCGGTCGACTCTTGCGGCGAGAGCTTCACCGTTCTCCGCGCCGGGCTCGCCGGAACCGAGCGCACTGACGACGTCGCGCAGGTGCCCCACGGTCTGTTCCAGTTGACTGGCGAGGTCCCTGGTGAGTTCCTTCCCGACCTGCTCGAGGCGGTGCTGCAGCTGCGATCGTGCCCGTCCTAGTTGCCGTTCGCACAGCAGTACAACCTCTCGCCGTGCCGCTTCCCTGAGACGTGCACGTCGAACGGGCGCTGGCTGCAACCGCACCCAAGCGCCTTGCAACGGTGGCGCCCAGCCTACCGGGATGCTGAAGTCGTAGCTGAAGCCGGTCCCGGCGTGCAGGTTCACATGGGGAGCCTCGCTGTGGAGTGCGACGTCGAAGTGCTCGCGCACCGCGTGGGTGGCGAGGTCGAGTTGGGCCGCCAGATCGCGGGTCGCGTGCTCTGCGACGACGTTGAGCTCGCGTTCCAGCCAGCTGCCCGTGCGGTCCCGCCATCGGTCGACGTTCGAGGTGATGACGGCGTGTTGCAGTTTGTGGACGGCGCTTGGAAGGCGATCCACCGGCTGCTCGGATAGCTCATCCCAGCGACTGGTGAACTCCTCCCGGCATGCTCGTAGAACATCGATCCGGGCCTGCTCAGCACGCTGATCCAGTTCCCGGCGCAATCGCCGCAGGGACCCGCTGCAGCGGTCCTCGATGTCCGGGTTCGTGCCGGCAATCCAGGTCAGGTGTGCTACTAGTTCCGTGACGGCTCGGTTCCGGCCCTCCATGAGCAGTTCGTGTGAGCGAAGGCGCAATCGAGCGTCGTCGAGCATGCGCTGCAGCGTGCGGTACACATGGTCATGGAGGGCGTAGTGGGAGTCCCGCGTCGCGTGGGTGGCCAGGTAGGCGGTCAGTTCGGCTCGCAACCGTGCGAGCCCGCTGTCCGCGATTCCCGATCGCGCCGAGCAGGGGAACACGCGCGCCTCCGTACCGGTCACCTCTCGGCAGACCTGGCGGGTGAAGGAGATCGCTTCCTCGAGCTCGTCGGCCGACAGGCGGTCCGTCTTGTTGAGGACGACGAACGTGTAGACGGACGTCTTGTCGATCTGTTGCAGCAGGTCCCGCTCTGAGGCGGTGATGGGCGGGTCTCCGCTGAGCACCAGGATCGCGGCGTCGAGCGTCTGCAGGGCGGCGCGAGCCTCGGCCGTGTTGTGCTCGTAGATCGAGCCAATGCCCGGGGTGTCGACGAGCTCGACTGCGTGCTCGGTCAGCAGCGGTACGTGAACTCGAACCCGCACCTCTTGCGCGCCGCGGATGTTGTTCGGGTTTCCCTGCTCGGTGACGTAGTCGGCGACCTCGTTGAGCGGCAGCCGCAGCCGACGGCCGTTTGCCAGCGTCACCACCACGTGTTCGTTGTCCGGGGCGTCGGCCGGGCTGACCGTGGTGCTGACCGCCGTCACCGGCGTGACGCCGGTGGGAAGCAGGGTGCGTCCGAGCAGGGCGTTTACCAACGTGGACTTGCCACGCTTTGCCTCACCGGCCACCAGCACGCGGAGCCGCAGATCGCGGGCCCGCTGGGCAAGCTGCTGAAGACGCTTTAGGTCCTCGCCACTGGCCAGATGAACAGCCTCAGTCAGCACGCCGCTGAACGACATCATCGGGGTCTCCATATCAGCCTCGAAGTCTCTGGCCGGTGCTGACCGCGACGGCGAGCAGCATCCAACCGGCGGCGTAGGCGAACGCGGCGGTAGGGCTGAAAAGAGTCCACAGAGCGCCGACGATCACTGACGCTCCCAGATCGCCGAACGACTGAACGAGGCCGAGCACCCCGAACCCGTTGCCACGCAGCTCGTCGGGCAAGGCCAGAGCGACCCGGGCGGTTTCGGCGGTCTCGGCCGTCCCGATGCCGGCCCCGGCCAGGACGAAGGCCACCAGGAGGACCGGCCATGTTGCCTGCGGTAGCGCGAACCCGGCGTATGCGATCGCGTACAGGCCGGCGCCGAGGGCGAACACGGGCAGTGGCCCCCGACGGTCGATGCCGCGCCCACCGAACAGCGCCGTGAGCGCCGCGGCCGCGTTGTGCCCCGCGTACATCAAGATCGCGACGCTCGTCGCGGCGGTGAGGGACCGGCTGCCGGTATACAACAGCTCCGTGGCTCTCAGGATGAGCAGGGTGGCGGCGACGTTACCGAGCTCGAACGGCAGGATCGGCGCCAGAACCCGGGCGAGCCCGGCGCGGCGCAGCTGACCGAGGTTGAGGCTGAGCCGTTGGCGTGCGGCGGCGGTGGTCACGACGCGTTTGGCTTCCCGACCGGCGACGGTGATGGCGGCAGCGGCGAACAGACCTGGGATGACGGCGAACAGCATGGCCACCCTGATGCTGGTGACGCTGATCAGAGCCGATGCCAGCAGTGGCCCGATCAACGCCCCGAGGTTGTCGCCCGCCCTTTCCAATCCGGCGGCACGCCCGAAGGCTCGCCGGGGCACGAGCGAGACCAGCAGCGCGTCCCGGGCCGGTGACCGCAGACCGCGCGAGACCCACGCCGCAGCCCGCAGGGCGCCGGCCTGCCAGACGGTAGCGGCCAGGGCGATGGCGCCGGTCGCCAGAGCCGTGAACAGGTAACCGCCGACGGCCAGGCGGGCGCGGCGGTCCCGGTCGGCGCTGAGCGGTCCGCCCGCGAGCTTGCTGAGCCCGACGAGGGCGTCGGCGACGCCCTCGATCGCTCCGAGAGCCGCCGGTCCGGCGTGCAGCGTGGAGGTGAGGAACGTGGGCAGCAGGCTTGTGGTGAGCTCATGGCCGGCGTCGCTGCCCAAGGACGCGGCGCCGACGGACAGCACCCCCGGGGTCAACCAGGTTCGGGACCCGTCAGCGTCGTCCCCCGTGGTGGCCGCGTGATCGGGCTCAGCACTGATGGGAACCCGGTCTTCGCCCGGGTCCGGCGTCAGATGACGGCGCTGGTCAGAGCCCATGACCCGGTGGCGGTGAGAAGGCCGACGACGAGACTGAGGGACGCGTTCACGGCGGCCTCCAGGAGGGAGCCTTCCTCGAGCAGGCGGACGGTCTCGAAGCTGAATGTGGAGAAGGTAGTCAGAGCACCGGACAGGCCGGTACCGAGCAGGGCCAGGGACCATCCCGGCGCAGCGCCGGACGCAGTGGCTGCTGCTACGGCCCCGAGGAGGGCGGAGCCGGCAACGTTGACGCTGAACGTGCCCCAGGGGTAGACGCTGTCGTGCCGGGTCTGAATGAACCGGTCGGTTAGGTATCGCATTGGGGCTCCCACTGCCCCACCGACGATCACCAGGAGCAGAGTCACGACGGTTGGTGTTCCGTCGTGACGGCGCCCACGTACTTGACGACGTCAACAGGGTCGAGCATGACCAGGCCCTCGGTGATGAGCTCATCGATCTGCGGGAGGAACGCCCGGATCCGGTCGTCGGCGTCCACGATGACGATCGACACCGGCAGGTCCTCCGACAGGGACAGCAGCCGGGTGGTGTGGATCAGGCTCGACTTGCCGTAGCCCTCCACCCCCCGGAAGACGCTCGCGCCGGCGAGGCCGAAGCGGTGCGCGCGGTGGACGATTTCGGTGTACACCGGCCTGTGGTGCCATTGGTCTGACTCCCTGACCAGGACGGTGAGTCGCAATGCCGGGCCTTGCAGAGTCATCGCTTCCTCCCTCGGTTATCCGCGACGTTCCGTCGCAGTTCTCGCGTCTTCGCGCCGAGCCGTCTGGAGGCGCTCACCAGGAGCCGGCCGGTGAGCAGGCCGCTCCACAGCGCCAGCAACCCGACGATCAGCGTTCCGCCCAGATACATCGCTGCAACACCGGGCTGGCCGTGGCCGATCAGGGTCCACGTATCGAGCATGTAGGCGGAGAAGGTCGTGAAACCGCCAAGGACACCCACTCCGAAGAACGGCCGCAGGTACCGACCCGGTTGCCACACCTCCAGCACGAAAACCATGAAGATGCCGAGCACTGCGCTGCCCAAGACGTTCACCGCCACGGTGCTCCACGGCAGTTCGCCTGGGGCGTGAGGCAGCAACCCCGAGATGCCGTACCTGGCGGCGCTGCCCAGCGCGCCGCCGAGCGCGATGACGAGCAGGATGTCCCACCGGTGCCGCACCGCCCTGGCGCCTGCACGAACCCGAGTCGTCGCGGTGGCTGGCTGCTGGACTGGCAGCGTCCTGGAGGACGGCCCGGCCGTCATGCCAACTCCCGGACGCCTGTGCGGACGTCAACCCGGTTCGGCATGACGTCGGCGTACATGGGACGGCGCGATGCGCTGATGGTTGGCATAACTCTCCCTACCCGTTGGATAGGGACTGTTGGCGACTTCGTCGCGGTTGTCGGCGAGCCCCACCGCCGTCGAGATCAGATTACCGGACCCGGGCCGGCCGGCCCCATCGCGCGGCTGCGCTGGATGAGCGGTCAGGCGGGGCGAGTCGCTATGCGGTGGTCTGCTCAGCCCCGAACACGGTGTCCCATAGATCCACCGCGTGACTCGTGGCCGCCGGGCTGCCCGGCAGGATGCGGAAGGTTCGGGTGCCGTCGTCGCTGCGCTCGGCATGCAGCGGCAGGACACGCGCGTCTTCTGACTCGGTGAACGCATGCGCCAGGGCGTACATGTGGGTCACGTACGCCACACGGACCGCCCGGTCCATCAGAGCGGTGACCACGTCGGTGGCGATCGCAGTTCCCTCGTGTTCGTAGGTGGAGGCGAACGACTCGTTGAGCAGCACCAGGCCCCCGGCAGGCAGCCTGTCGACCAGGCCACTCATCCGCCGCAGTTCCTCGTCCAGCTTGCCGCTGGTCATCGAGGCGTCCTCCTCGCGACGGAAATGCGTGAACACCCCGGTGCGAAGATCGAGGGTCGCCTGCTCGGCGGCCACCGGCATCCCTGCCTGCGCCATCATCTGAGCCAGGCCGAGGCTACGCAGGAACGTGGACTTACCGCCGCTGTTGGCGCCCGTGATCAGCAGCAGCAGCTTGCCGTCTCCTTCCACATCGTTGCCCACCACAGGACCACCGGTCCGGAGAGCCAGGGCCGGGTCCCGGAGCCCGCGGGCGGTCAGCCGACCATCGCCGGCCGGTGTGACGGTGGGCAGGCAGGTCGGAGTGCCGGTGTCGACCAGTGCCTGATCCAGGTTGACACAGCCGAGGTAGAAGGCCGTTTGCGTTCGCAGCTCGGTCAGCCAGCCGAGGATGTGGCGGGCGGACCGGTCCAGCACCTCGGCGACCTGCCCCACGGACCGGTCCCGCATGGCGGACAGCGCGTCCGCGCCGGCGTCGTCGCGCGGTGGGATGACGAACGTGTAGGCGTGCCCCAGTGGTGGAGGGGCCAGCTCCTTCCAGGGTCGGTGGGCTGGAGGCCGGTGCAGCTCGTATCCCCGCACTGAGTTCCACTTACCGAGGTGGGCGTCTACCGAGATTGCCTCGGAGCGCAGCGCTCGCAGGTACTCCGAGACCTCGTCCAGGTAGTCCTCCGCGAGGTCGTGCGCCTGGCGCTCCAGCAAGCCCTGCAGGGGGGCGGACTGCACGAGGTCGCGGTTGTCCTCGGCCAGCCGACGCAGCTCTCGCAGGTGATCCATCAGCACGCTGACCACGTCGACCGCGCGCCGCAGGGCCGCGGTGGAGTGGGTCTGGGTGAACCAGGAGCGCCGTACCCCACGCTCGGCCTCGAGCGCCTCCACGGTGCACCGGTACAGGTCGCGGATCAGGGCAGGCTGGGCCAGCACGTCGGTGAGCACCTGGTGCCGGTGCTGAACCTGCTCCACCGTCGTGGCTGGGTTTAGCAGAGCGTTGCTGACCACATCGGCGATGAAACGATCACCCGAAGCAGCTGCGTTGATCACCACGTCCAGGCCTAGGTCCTGAACGAGGTCGTTGGCGTGGCTCGGCACGGGAAGGTGGCGGGTCTCCTCGCCCGGGTTCATCAACTGCACCTTCACGTCTGGATCCTCTCGGTCAGCTGCGCGTACCTGAGCCCGTACCGGGAGGCCAGGGCCAACGCGTGGGCGGTGCCGTTGGCAGGTCGCCTGGTGACCTTGAACGTCCGCACCGTCGGGTCGCGGGGGTCCACCTCCGCCAGCATGCTGACGGTCGCGGGACCCAGCTCGCTCAGAGCGTCCAGGAAGGTCACGTAGACGGTGGTGATCCGCCGTTCGACCAGGTTGGTGAGGACCCGCCGGCCCAGCTCCAGGGCGTCGGTGAGGGATGTAGAGGTGAAGATCTCGTTGATCACCACCAGGCTTCGAGGTGTTGCCCGCTCGAGCAGGCTCTTGAGCCGGCGTAGGTCGGACTCCAGCTTGCCGCTCGGGTCGCTCAGGTCCTCAGCCTGCTCGAAGTGGGTCAACACAGCATCGACGAGCGGGACGGTGACACGCCGTCCCGGCACAGGCACCCCGATCGCCGCCAGGTGATGGACCTGTCCGACCATTCGGGCGAAGGTGGTCTTTCCGCCCTGGTTGGGGCCAGTCACCACCAGCACCCGTTCTGGCCCGGTCAGCTCGGCGTCGTTACAGACCACCTCACCTCCCGTCGATGTCGACTTCGCAGCCAGTGCCAGGTCGAACGAGTCGGTCAGGCACACCTCGGCTCCCCCGGCACGGACCTCCGGGTAGCAGAACGGCATGCCGACTCGCGTCAACGGGTTGATGAAGTCCAGGTAAGACAAGAAGAACCGCAGCTCTTCGTCCCATCGCCGCACCCGCTCGTCGATGAAGTCCTGGTGCTCCAGGCAGTGCTCTGCGAGTGCTCGGAATGGCTCCGGGTGCAGGCGCGCCACGAGGTTGACGACCTGGGCTTCCACATGGGTTGTACCGGGGTCCTTGACGGGATCGACCCCGGCACTCGAGGTATCGCCCTCCATTCGGAACCGGTCGAACAGCTCCTCGACCTCGGCCGGGAAGTCCCTGCCGCCGATCGGCGGCACGACCGTCACCCGGTCGGTTCGCAGCCGCATCCCGAACCGCACATCAGCAAGGTCGGCCAGCACCCGTGCCGTCTGCTGTGTCATCGTTCGAAAGCCCGGGGAGTCCACGTACCCGCCCAGTTGCTCACGCACCAGCTGGAGGGCCACCGAGCGCAGGTTGGCCCGGGTGAGGGCGACGGACAGACGCGTCGTGGCATCGCAGTAGCCATCGATCGCCTCCACGTGCCAGCGACGAGCGTGCCAGCGGAACCAGTCACTCGCGCGCCGTTCCCGCTGCAGGGCCAGCCGCACCGCCGCCATGTTGTCCCGGAACCGACGCAGCGCTTCCTGCAGGTCCTCGTCCTCCAGGTCGCGAAACACATCCTGACGCCAAAGAACCTGATCAACATCAGTGAGCACGCGACTCAGGAGGTCGTGAAGTGGGGTGTCCGAACGACCACCCACGATCGTGCTGAGCACCTGATCGAGGTTCAGATCGACCAACGTCGCTCGGAACGCCGCGGAGCCGGACGATGCACCAGGCGACGTCAGCAGACTTGCGACAGAGTCGTTCTCACGCCCCTGCTCGGCTTCCTGATCGGTGACTCTTACCCACTCGACTGCACCAGATCCCATCGGTCCACCTGCACGCTCGTGTCGTGTCAGGGACCGTCAGCGGTGCTCCGCGGTGTCCGGCGAGCCCCATCGCCGCATCAACACGGTACGACAGTGACCTGACCGGTGCCAGTCGACGGGATCGACGGCGCCTCACACGCCACTGACCTGTGAAAATGTGGGGTGAGTGACGGGACTTGAACCCGCGACATCCTGGACCACAACCAGGTGCTCTACCAGCTGAGCTACACCCACCACGCCCCGGACCCGGCAGAGAACTGGCTCAACGGAGCCCGAGCGCAGAACGAGTGTAGCGGTCAGCTCTCGGTGCTCTGCACAGCGCCGGTGTGCTTGGCAGCGATCTTCTTAACGGTGTCGCTGTCGGGGCCGGGCGCAGGCACGAAGATCGCCTCCCGGTAATACTTCAGCTCGGTGATGCTCTCCCGGATGTCGGCGAGCGCCCGGTGCCCGCCCTTCTTCTCCGGAGCGGCGAAGTAGGCCCGGGTGTACCACCGCCGTGCCAGCTCCTTCACGCTGGAGACGTCGATGATCCGGTAGTGCAGCCAGCGCTCGAGCTCGGGCATGTCTCGCGCCAGGAAGCCGCGGTCGGTGCCGACCGAGTTGCCGGCCAGCGGCGCGCGCAGCGGCTCGGGCACCCACTCCTTGACGTACTCCAGGACCAGCCGCTGCGCCTCCTCCATCGACACACCCTCCGGCAGCTCGTCCAGCAGCCCCGACTCCGTGTGCATCTCGCGGACCACGTCCTGCATCTGCTCCAACGCGGCGTCCGGCGGGCTGATCACCACCTGCACCCCGTCGCCCAGGACGTTGAGCTCGGAGTCGGTGACGAGTGCCGCGACCTCGATCAGCGCGTCCGCTGCCAGGTCCAGACCTGTCATCTCGCAGTCGATCCAGACGATCCGCTGAGCGGAGACTGAGGAGTTCACGCGGGACAATCTATGCGGAAGTGGCGTCGCGGCCCGGCTCCCCAGCCTCGGCTGTGGATGCGTCGTCGGTGCGCTCTTCCGTTCCGATCGAGGACCTGGACGGCGCGGCGCCGGGTGCGGCGACCACGCTCGCTGCCCAGACGACGGCGAAGACGGCGGCGATGAGCAGGCCGACCCCGATGGCAACCAACCAGCCGACACCGAAGAACACGAGCGCGACCGCGCAGGCAGGCGCCGTGAACGCGGCCCAGCCCAGCAGCTCCACGTTCCCCGCGGACCGGCCGCGGTCGGGTGGAGCGGCCCGATGCCGACCCATCGACCTATCACTCCCTGTGTGCCGCATATGCGTCTGTCCCGGCGGCCCAGCACGTCCGGGACCGCCCAGTGCACAGTGTGCGCTGTCGCGCCAGCACATCTCGTTAGGCTCACCGGTATGAACGCACCCACCCCGGGCGGCTGGCCCCCGCACGGGCCGGGTCCGCAGTTCCACCCGCCAGCCACGCAGTGGCCGCAGCCGGATCCGGAGCCGCTGCCCGTCGTCCCCGTCCTTGAACAGCCGCGGTTCATCGCACCCAAGCGACCCGGTCAGTCGCCGCTGAAGGCCCTCGGCTGGGTCTGCATCTGGCTCTTCTTCGCGGTCTCCGGGCTCCTGACGATCCTGGCGATCGCTCTGGAAACCGGTGTGACGGGCCTGGTCGTCGGGCTCGTTCTCGCGACACTGCCGGTGGCCGTCGTCGTCTCGGTCTTCCTCTGGCTGGACCGGCACGAGCGCGAACCCTGGTCCCTCCTCCTGTTCGCCTTCGGCTGGGGAGCCTCCGTTGCGACCCTGATCTCGCTGATCCTGAACACCGCCTCGACCGCGGTTCTGCAGCAGTCCGGCGGTGACCCGAACATCGCGATGTTCACCATCGCGCCCATCGTCGAGGAGTCCACCAAGGGCCTGGCCGTCCTCGGGGTCCTGCTCCTGCGCCGCCGGGAGTTCGACGGCGTCGTGGACGGCATCGTCTACGCCGGCATGGCGGGCATCGGCTTCGCCTTCGTCGAGAACGTCCTGTACTTCGGGCGCACGTTCGTGGAGGCGGGCGGCGGTGGTGTGGCCGCCGTCTTCGTGATGCGAGGCGTCTTCTCCCCGTTCGCACATCCGCTGTTCACCATGGCGATCGGCATCGGGATCGGTCTCGCCGTCTCGCGCCGCAGCACCGCGACGAAGATCCTCGCTCCGATCGGCGGGTGGCTGGTCGCGGTCGTGCTCCACGCCGCCTGGAACGGCTCCACCCTCCTGGGTATCCAGGGCTTCTTCGGCGGCTACGTCTTCCTGCAGGTGCCGATCTTCGTCGCGGCGGTCGCGATCGCACTGCTTGCACGACGCCGTGAAGCGAGGCTGATCAGCCGGCACCTCCACGTGTACGCCTCGAGCGGGTGGCTCACCCAGGCAGAGGCGGGCATGCTGTCGTCGCTGACCGCGCGCAGGCAGGCCCGGGACTGGGCAGGGCGCAATTTCGGCCCGCCCGCCCGCAACGCCATGCGCGACTTCCAGGAGCTGGGCAGCGAGGTCGCCTTCCTGCGCGAGCGGATGGTCCACGGCACCGCGCCGCCGGATGCGCGCCAGACCGAGCTGCAGATGCTCGAAGGCATGTGGCTGCTGCGGCAGTCCTTCACCCCGCCGAGCGGTTACGAGGTCGCAGCGATCCGCTGACGACCTCTCTACGTCTGGCGCGGACGCCGCGCCGCGAAGTCGTCGGCGATCTGGTCGAAGGTCAACCACGTGATCCCGTCGTGCCCGTTGATGTGCTCGATGAGGCGCTCGAGCATGAGCAGCACCTGAGCTCGGCCGGACACGTCGGGGTGGATGGTCATGGTGAAGACCGCGTACTCCATCTCCCGGTAGACCCAGTCGAACTGATCCCGCCACAGCTGCTCGATGTCGCGTGGGTTGACGAAACCGTGGCTGTTCGGGCTGGTCTTGACGAACATCATCGGTGGCAGGTCGTCCAGGTACCAGTTCGCGGGAATCTCGATGAGGTCGGTCTCCTCCCCACGCACCAGTGGCTTCATCCACTCCCGGGCGTCCTTCTCGTAGTCGATCTTCGACCAGCTGTCCCCGACGCGGACGTAGTACGGCTCGAAGTCGCGGTGCATCAGTGAGTGGTCGTACTTGATGCCCCGCTCGAGCAGCAGCTCGTTGGACACCTTCGAGAACTCCCACCAGGGAGCGACGTAACCGGTCGGTCGCCGGCCCGCGCGCTTCTCGATGAGCTCGATGCAGTAGTCGAGGATCGTCGCCTCCTGCTCCCGGCTCATCGCGATCGGGTTCTCGTGGCTGTAGCCATGGACGCCGATCTCATGCCCCGCGGCCACCACGCGGTCGAACTGCTCGGGGAAGGTCTCGATGGAGTGGCCCGGCCAGAACCAGGTCGCGGAGAGGTCGTACTTCCTCAGCATCGCCTCCAGACGCGGGACACCTACCTCACCGGCGAACATGCCGCGGGAGATGTCGTTCGGGGAGTCCTCACCCCCGTACGAGCCGAGCCAGCCTCCGACGGCGTCCACGTCGATGCCGAACGCGACGAAGATCTCTTTGGCCATTGATGCGTCTCCCTTCTTGAGGTCGCCGACCGGCTCTCGGACGGCGCAGGGGCATTCAGCGCTTCCAGCCGCGGGTGAAGCGGGCGATCGCCTCCTGGTCGATCCGTTCTCCCGTCGCCAGCAGGAGGGCCAGGAGGAGACGAGCCTGGTTAGAGCGGGACGTCGTCCAGGACGACGGCGCCGGCATTGACGAAGTCCACCGCGCCACCGTTGCCGTACATAGGAACTACGGGGCCCTCCGGGACGCGGGTGGAGAGCCCGACCACGACGCCCGATGCGATGGCCTCCTGAGCCCAGTCGAGCAGGGCATGGTTACCGTTGCCGGCCCCCGTGCCCGCCAGGACGACGGCTTCGGCCCCGGCGGCGACGGCGGCGCGAGGAAGTGTCCCGTCCGCGCCGGGGTGGACGCTCACGACGTCCACGCGAGTGCTGTCGAAGCTGCCGTCGGGGAGCGGGAGCGTCGGTCCCCGGAACGGCCGAGCCCACACCTGCGCCTCTCCGGCACCCACTCTGCCGATGGGGCCACCGTCGGCAGTGTGGAAGGCGTCGAGAGCAATCGTGTGCTGCTTTCGCGTGCCCCGTGCCGCGAACACGCGGCCGGCGAACCCGATGAGCGCCCCGCAGCCGCGAGCCTCGAAGGAGGCCGCCACGGTGACGGCGTCCCGAAGGTTGCGCGGCCCGTCGGCGTCGAGTTCGTCCGCTGCCCGCTGTGCGCCCGTGAGCACTACCGGCTTGTCGGACTGGTGAACAAGGTCCAGCAGGTAGGCGGTCTCTTCCATGGTGTCGGTGCCGTGCGTCACCACGACACCGTCGACGTCATCCCTGACCGTGTGCTCGGCAACCGCCTCGGCGATCAGCCGCAGCTCTCGATGACCGAAGAGATAGGAGCCCAGGCTGAAGAGATCCTGCGCCTCGATGTCGATGTCTTCGAAGTTCATCCCCTGCATCAACTGGCCGGCGTCGTGCTGTGCGACCGCACCGCGTCCCTGCCCCGCGGAGGCGGAGGCGATCGTCCCCCCGGTGGCTATGACCACGACGCGACGCACCTCGAGGCTCCTCCCGTCCGACGGCTCAATGCATCACCGTGGCGGAGATTGGGCTCGTGCGCCTCCGGAGAGCCGTCGTTCAGCGACCAGGTGGGCCGCCGTGCCTTGCCCTAGGACGAGGTCACGCCTGCGACGTGGTGCAGCCCGCCGCCGCGACCAGGAGGAGCGCCCGGGCCAGGCCGCGCGAAAGTTCTCGACCCACCGGCACAACCACACGTGGGTTGAGCGAGAGCGCCGACGGCATCAATCCGCGGCACATAGGCCGCTCAACCACGCTCAAGGTCCGAAGAGTCGGCAATCGCGGCATGCCAGAAGTAGTCATGAGCAAAGATGGGCCCGTGCCCGACACGATGTGAGACCGACTCGAAGAATGTGTGCAGCTCCTTTCGGAGCCATTCCGCGCGTCGGAGATCGTGGGCTGGCTCCGCGGTCACTGCCCGGACGTGAAAGAGCAGTCGCTTCGGGCCCACATCCAAGTCGCAACCTCCAACGCCCTGCTGCATCGCGCGCTTCGACGACCCGGACGGGCGGATCAGGGCCGCTGTCCGGCTCGAGGCCATCGGCACGGAGCGACTTCTCACAGAAGAAGTGCCGGGCGACCCCAGGTTCGTGACGGCGCTCCGGGTCGAATCACCCTGCGGGAGGATCCCGCCCCTCCATAGGGGACGGGCGGGCATTCCTTGTGTCCCGTCGTGTCCCGTTCGGGAGGACCGGTGGCGACAAAGCGGCGCCTCAAGACTCCAGCCACTTGTTGAACGACGCTCGGTCATACACACCGCGAGGAGCGCCCCGCTTCGCTCGGCGCAGGGTCTGTACGTAGCCCCACAGCGTGTCGTCATCGACCCAGCCCTTCTTGTGCGCCATGGGAGCAAGACCCAGGTCGACGCGACCTTTACACCGTGCTTGGCCGCCAGTCGCTGCGCCTCACGGTCGTCGGTGACGAAGAAGCCGTTGACCCGTCGCCGTAGCATGATCGCCAGGGTCTCGGCCTCGCCGAGGTGCTTCGTGTGACTGTCACCGGGGCTTGCGAGTTCCTGCCGCAACATCTTGGTGTCGAGGTGCTCGGCCCCCTGCGGAAACCACGGGGAACCAAAGATGGCCTCCGCTTGGCCGAGGGCCTCAAGGCCGGGCTCAGCGGCAGATGCGGTGCACTCCTGCGCCACCGTGGCGCACCAAGCGCCGTTGCCGTTTGCAAGGCGCTCAAGGAGGTCCATCCTGCTGATGATCGCGAAGTTCACAAGAACCGTGTTGTCGGGGAACAGCAGGACTGCCATCGGCGTCAGAGCCCCAGGGCTTCAGCGAGGTCATCCGCCCTGACCTCTGGCACATCAGGAGCGTCGACCTCCAGCGAGTCAGGGTCGATGCCGAGCATCCAGGCAAGGGTTCCCTTCCCCAGTGACCCGACTGCGATGCCCGCGAGGTGCGCTTCCTGGAGGTGCACCGGGAACCGACGCTGGGCAGCCTCGTCCATCCGCTGGGTGATTGCGTCGTCACCCATGTGATCAGGCATGAGGAAGCGACGAAGCAACCTCTGCGTCGGGACACCGGCCCAGGATGCCACCGGCGACGGGACGTATCCGTTGACGTGGTTCAGGCGCCGAGCAAGCGCGTCCGTCGAAACGCCGAGCCGCCAGACAGCGTCGGCAAGCTCCCGGTCACTGATGTTGTCCCAGTCGAACTCCTTCAACACCTCCTTCGGCAGGAGCAGGTCGGCAGCGAACGCGTTGGCGGAAGCCTCATGCTTCTCTGACACATCTGCGGCGAGCCCCTCGTCATGGTGGCCCATCGCGAGGTGTCCCAGTTCGTGTGCCATCGACCAGTTCTCCCGGAACCAGTTCCCCGTCGCGGGGATCGTGATGACGCGCCTGCCGCCGATGGTGAAGGAGTATGCGGTCGACAGCTCCGGAACCCGTACCACGTCCACGCCCAGGCGCTGCTCGAGCCGGTCTGCAAAGGTACGCACGAAGTCGTCCTCCAGGACCTCGCGGGCCTTAGAGGCGTGGTCAGGGAGCGCGACAGGGGTCTCCGGTTCCCGGTATGCCTGGCGGTACGCCAGGGCGATGTTCTGGATGGTCGCCTCGTCGCCCTCCCGGCCGGGCACGTCCCGCTCACCCGTCTGGTGGTCAAAGTTGTGGCGAGCAGCCACAGTCAACCGGTTCGGGTCCGTGTTGCCTGTGATCAACCAGTGGAGATCTGCGTCGAGCCGCTCGGCGAGGCGAGCCAGTTCGATCGACGAAAACTGCCGCCTGTCTCGGAGGGCACGCGAAAAGGCATCGGGAGTCATCCCGACGTCCTGAGCGATGTCCCTGTGCAGGTCATCCGGGCACATCTGGTTGATCCGCGCCAGCACACGGGAACCAATGCTGTGCATGCATGGATCGTACACGTCGGTTGGGAAAATCCCAAGAGTCGACGCTGCCCACCTCGCTTCCCAGAGGCGTGTGGGCTCAGGGATAGAGGCGTGTGGACTCAGGGATAGGCGTACTGACGGCGCACTCCGTGGGCGCGCCTCGGGCTTGGTGACGAAAGCCGAGCTGCCGGGCGCGACCTCGCCTGCGCTTGGGTTGTGCCGAGGTGCGGTGCGCCAGAGGGTTGACGACCGGGACGGGCGATGCGTCGCCCGAGCCGGGCGCTGGGATCTGGCCGTTCTCGACCGCGCGGTAGGCAGCGTCATGACCAATGCCGAGCACTTGGCCGGCTGCCGGACAGCACACGTCACGCGACCAGTCAGGTCGTCGAGCGTGAGGGGGCGTTCGCTCACCCCAGGCAGCCGCAACGACGACAGCCACAACCAGGTCCGCCACGGCCGGATCGACAGACGGCAAGATCACCCTGCGCTACGGCGGGCACCTCTACAAGATCGGCATTGGACGAACCCCCGCCGGAACCCACGTCATCGTCCTGGTCCAGGACCTGCACGCTCGCATCGTCGACGCAGCCACCGGCGAACTCTTGTGCGAGCTGACCCTCGACACAACCAAGCGCTGAGAAGGCACCGGCAGGCCACCCGGCCCCTCCGGCTGAAACCACAACGGCCGAACCCACGAATCGTGGATTCGGCCGTCCGGGACGTCCTGAGACAGCACAGAGCGCCCCCGAGAGGATTCGAACCTCCGACCGTCGGATTAGAAGTCCGCTGCTCTATCCGCTGAGCTACGGGGGCGAGAGTTCCGCGGTCTGGTCCAGCGAGCGGTCCAGGGAACCCTGCACGGAAGTATGCCGTCCCTGGGGCAAGAACCCACATCTGGGACGCGAGCGGCGAGGTCGCGGGACAGGAGGCTCTCCTCAGGTTACGAAACCGTCTGCTACTGCAGCGGGAACGTCTGCCCACGCTCGGACTCCGGCCGCGGGCCATGGATGCGGCGTTCGGACTCCTCGATCGGCACGTCGTTGATGCTCGCCTCACGACGACGCATGTAGCCCTCGTCGTCGAACTCCCAAAGCTCGTTGCCGTAGCTTCGCCACCACTGACCGTCGGCGTCGTGGCACTCGTACTGGAAACGGACGGCGATCCGGTTCTCGCTGAAGGACCAGAGGTCCTTGCGCAGCGAGTAGTCCAGCTCCCGAGCCCACTTGCGCCGCAGGAAAGCGACGATCTCCTCACGTCCCTTGATGAACTCCGAACGGTTGCGCCACTCCGAATCGACCGAGTAGGCACCGGCCACCTTCTCTGGGTCGCAGGTGTTCCACGCATCTTCTGCCGCCTGCACCTTCTGGCGTGCGGTCTCCTCGGTGAACGGCGGCAGTGGTGGGCGGGTCATCAGCTCTCCTGACGTTCGATTGCCGGAAGTCTGCCGCGTCTGCTGACAGTCATCGACCCCTTCGTGTGCAGTCGCGTCAACGACAGAAGTTCGTCGACCTGGTTGTTCGGACCGCTCTCGCAGCCGAACGAGGCGAGGCGCGCCTGCGCGCGCTGTTCGACGCGTGGCTGGTCTGGTCCCAGGAGGCATTGGCCGGCGGTTGCATCTTCGTAGCGGCGTCCGTGGAGCTGGACGACCAGCCAGGCCCCCTGCGGGACGCGCTGGTCAAGACCCAACGCGACTGGCTCGAGCTCATCGCCAACGTGGCCGCCAGCGCCGTCGCGGAAGGCGAGTTCCGCGAGGACCTCGATACCGAACAGCTCGCCCACGACCTCTACGGCGTCATGCTGGCGCACCACCACACAAGCCGCCTGCTGCATGACCCCCGTTCGGAGGAGCGCACACGTCAAGCCTTCGAGGCCCTGGTCGCAGCGGCACGATCGAGCGGTTGAGCCGAACAAAGACGCCAGCAAGACCTCGTCCAGAAGTCCCCGCACGAACGACCCCGACAGCCGAAGCGACACGCCTGTGGCTCACCCTTCCACCCCGACAACCGCCCCGAAGCTGCCAGACGGTGGGACGGCGTTCGGCGTCAGCTCTGCGGGGCGAACCATGCATGGCAGCTACTGGGGGGACGGCCCGGTCGTCTACCACGCCGTCATCGCGCACTCGATGGGCGCCATCTCCACCCTGTTGACGCTGAGGTCCGGTTGGCTCACCACGGAGCGCCTGGTGCTGCTGGCGCCGCTCACCAGCTTCTCCGTGCAGTTCCGCAGCGTCGAGCAGGCGCTAGCCATCGGCCCCCGGACGCACAGCCACGTCAAGGAGGTCACCCGTCGGCGCGTCGGACTCTCGATCGAAGGGCTCGACCTGGATGCCCTGGTCGTCGGCATGGACCCCGTGCCGATGCTCGTCGTCCACGACCGCGACGACCGCCAGACCTCCTTCGCCGCCTCGCAACGTCTCAGCGCCGCGTTGCCTCAGTTCAGGCTTCGTTCATCGCCACCCGCGGACTGGGGCACCAACGGCTGCTCCGGGACCCCCACGTCACCCGAACCGTGGTGGACTTCGTGGACGGCGACCCGCTCGTTTCCGCTGCCAGCACCCTGGACGACGTGCTCACCACCGCAACGCCGGCTCCCTCAGCCGACTCGCCGTCCTCGCCCAACAGGCGCACACTGCCGAAAAGGGACAGGAGGCGGACCCTGCATGACACAACGGGCCAGGTCGGACACACCGGAGATGCCGAGCGACGTCAGCAGCCGCGTCACAGGGTTCGACAAATTCGCCGGCTACGCCTCGAAGCTTGCCAGCCGCGCCTGGTTCTTCACCTTCTGCGTGCTCCTCGTGGTGATCTGGGCGCCGTCGTTCTTCCTGCTCAAGAACATCGACACCTGGCAGCTGATCATCAACACCGTGACGACGATCGTCACGTTCCTCATGGTGGCACTGCTGCAGAACAGTCAGACCCGTGCCGACCAGGCGGTGCAGCACAAGCTGAACGCCATCGCGGACGCCCTTGCCGACCTGATGGAGCACGTCGCTCAAGAGACGCAGGCGGACGACCGGAAGACCGACCTGCAGCACGACATGACGGAACTGAAGGACGCGGTCGGTCTGGAGAACCGCGAGAGCACCTCGAACAACAGCCGGCAAGCCGAATCCAGCGGCGCTTCACCCCGCTGACCCGGGCTGCAGCCGCCGCACGTATCAGCCCGGCTCCCGCACCACCTCGAGCAGGTCGTTCTCGTCGATCAGCTCGCGCGAGAGGGTGCGGTACCCCTCGGTCTCGAACAGCACCGTGATCCGGTCGTCCTCATGGCTCATGACCACCCCGGCGCCCCACTCGACGTGCCGCACATGGGACTGCAGCGGGAACGGCTCGTCACCCACCGGCTCCTCCCCTGCCTCCTCCTCGTACGCCGATCCCGACGCGCACGTGTCACAGTTGCCGCAGGACTCCGGCAGGTCCTCACCGAAGTACCCCAGCAGGAACACCCGCCGACAGCCCAGCGTCTCGGCGTAGCCGCGCATCATCTCGATACGCGACTGGTCGATCCGCTGGCGCGTCTGTGCCGCCTCCACGGCGCCCCTCACGGCGTCCTCGGCCGACGTCGACCGGCTGCCCCGCACTCCCCTCTTCGACGAGGTGACGGCCCCGGCCTCCTCGAGCAGGTTGACCAGCCCGGTCACCTTTCGGCCGGACAGGCCCGTCTGGTCCGCAAGGTCCTTGAGCCGCAACGGTTTCTCCGAGCCCCGCAGCACCGAAAAGACCTTCCCCAGTGCCTCCTCGTCCGGCTTTCGGCCCGTGAAGAACCTCCGCAGACCGAGGTCTTCGGGCCGGTAGTGGAGGACGGCGACCGCGGGCTCCCCGTCCCGGCCGGCCCTGCCGATCTCCTGGTAGTAGCTGTCGATGGAGTCCGGGACCGACGCGTGCACCACGAAGCGCACGTTCGGCTTGTCGATACCCATTCCGAAGGCCGAGGTCGCGACGACGACCTGCGTGTCGTCGTCCATGAAGCTCTTGTGCACGTGCCGACGGTCGGCGGCCCTCATGCCGGCGTGGTAGGCCGCAGCCCGCAGACCCCGGTCGCACAGCTCCTGCGCGTACTGCTCGGTGTCCTTGCGGGTGGCGACGTAGACGAGGCCGGCACCCTCCGACCCCGCGACCTGCTCGATCACCCCTTCGCGTTTGGACCGGTCCTCGATGTGCCGCACCACTTCCAGGCGCAGGTTCGGACGGTCGAACCCCCGGACGACGACACGCGGCTCGCGCAGGCCCAGTCGCGTCACGATCTCCTCCCGAACGGGAGGCGAGGCAGTGGCTGTCAGGGCCACCACCGTGGGGTGCCCGAGACGCTCGATCACGGATCCAAGGCGGAGGTAGTCGGGTCGGAAGTCGTGACCCCAGGCGGAGACGCAGTGCGCTTCGTCGACGACGAACAGGGACGGCTTCAGCCCCCGCACCCGTTGGACCACATCGTCTTTCGCCAGCTGCTCCGGTGAGAGGAACAGGTACTCGGCGCCGTCCCTACTGACCGCCTTCCACGCCTCGTCGGTCTCCCCCCGGCCCTGCGCGGAGTTCACCGCAACCGCGTCGGGCGCGTCGTCGGCGGCGTCGATACCGGCGACCTGGTCGCGCTGGAGCGCGATCAGCGGGGAGACCACGATCGTCGGGCCGTCGAGCAGCACCGCCGGCACCTGGTAGATCGCGGACTTGCCGTGGCCGGTCGGCATGACGGCAAGGGTGTCGCGGCCCTTGAGCACCGCCGTCATCGCGTCGAGCTGGCCGGGACGCAGCCTCTCCCAGCCGAACGACTCGCGCGCGACCTTGCGCAGCGCCTCAGATTCCTGGCTCACGGACGCCTCTTACCCAGCGCGAAGCGGTGCAACTGCCCTCACCTCGCCCGAAGTCGCAGCGGCAGCCCGCCACGGGGCCGCATGGTGACCAGCGCGTCCACCTCTACCGGCTTACCGGCGTCCGGACCCACCGGCTCGACGATGTGGCCGCGCAGCAGTGTGGCGAGCATGAGCACCGACTCGACGAGCGAGAAGTCCCGGCCGATGCACAGCCTCGGGCCGGCACCGAACGGCAGGTACGAGCCGCCGGCCGCACGGGCAGCCCGGTTACCGCGGCGGTCGCCGCGCTCCAGGAAGCGGGCCGGGTCGAAGACCTCCGGCTGGGGCCAGTCCTGCTCACGACGGTGCAGCAGCCAGGGGCTGATGATCACGAGAGTGCCTGCCGGGATGGGGATCTCGTCGAGCACATCCTCCGCAACGGCCTTGCGGCTGACCACCCACGCCGGTGGGTAGAGGCGCAGGGACTCGTCGACCACGGCACGGGTCCAGCGCAGCTCGCCGAGGTCAGCCCACCCGGGGTCCCGGCCCGCCGCGGCTGGGCCGAGCACATCGTCCAGCTCGACGTGCAGCCTTTGCTGCACCTCCGGATGCGTGGCCAGCAGGTGCAGGGTCCAGGCGAGCGACGTCGCGACGGTCTCGTGCCCGGCGATCACCATGGTGACGAGCTCGTCGCGGAGCTGGCGTGCGTCGATGAGCCCCTCGTCGACCGCGACCAGCAGCAGGCCGAGCAGGTCGTCGTCCCGCTGCCCGGTCGCAGACCGGCGCTCAGCCACGAGACGCGCGCTGGCGTCGTCCAGAGCCGAGTTCGCCTGCGCCAGAGCACGATTGCCGGGCGTGGGCAACCAGCCGGGGACGGGCAGCGGTGTCCTGACGCGCTGCACGACTACGTCGAGGGCGCCGAGCACGGCCTGGATCAGGTCGTCTCCGCGACCGTGCAGGTCGGAGCCGAACAGGGTACGCCCGATCACCGCCATCGTGGCTGCCAGGCATGCCTGCTCGACGTCCACGACGCAGCCGGGTGCAGCCGTCCACGTCGCCCGCAGCGCACCGGCGGCCGTGACGGCCGCGCGCGCGACGACGTCCAGAGTGCTGTGGTGGAACGCCGGCTGAGCGAGCCGGCGGGACCGGCGCCAGACGTCACCGTCCGACGTGAGCAGGCCCTGGCCGGTGACCAGGGACAGCGAGGAGTACTGGGCCGTGTGCTTGGTGTAGCCACGGTGGCCGGCAACGAGCACCCGGTGAGCCGCTGACGGGGTGTTCGCCAGCAGCACCGGGGTGCGGGGCATGGGGAAGGCGACCAGGTCGCCGTACCGCGCCACCGTCCGGGCCAGGAACGCGAGGGGGTCGCGCCTGATCTCGGGGACCGCCCGGACCATCTCGCCCGGAAGCGGGCCGTCCACTGGCAGGACGGTGTAGCGGGCGTTGCGCCGTGTCAGAGGTACAGCCCGGTCTGGCCGTCGGAGGCACGCGGGCTGGCGAGGGCATGGATGTCCCGCTCGCGCAGCAGCAGGTAGTCCTTGCCGTCGAGCTCGACCTCGCCACGGTCCTCCGGGTCGAACAGGACCCGGTCCCCGACCTTGACCTGGCGAACGTGCTGTCCCGCGGCCACCACCTCGCCCCAGGCCAGTCGCTTGCCGACGGAGGCCGTGGCCGGGATGACGATGCCCGCGGACGACCGCCGCTCCGCGGACTCCTCGCTCAACGAGACCAGCACGCGGTCGTGCAGCATGCGGATGGGGAGCCGGTCTGGTTCGGCTCGGTCGGATCGTTGCGATCCCGCTCCGGTGGTCGTACTCACCCGCAAGACGCTACCGGGCGTGCTTGGCGCGCTTGCGGCTGCGCCTCCACACCACCAGCGCGATGTACGCGCTGATCAGGGCGACGACGGCGGCGATGCGCTCCGCCCGCAGCGACCCGTCCTCCCGCGTCACCGCGTTCTGCGCCTTGCGCTGGGCGTCGTCGGCGATCTGCCGGCCGAGCACCTTCGGCTGCAAACGGTGGTTCAGCTCGTCGACGGTGGCGGCCAGCCGGCGCTGGCGCTCGGCGATGGCGGCCTGGATCGCCACCGGGTCCTGCGGGATCGGCGCCTGAGCGGCGGGGCCTGGCGTGATCGTCATGGGGTGGACGCTACCGCGGTCTAGATCGCGAGGCACCCGGCACCGACGAGGATCGAACCCGTACGGCAGCTCGAGCCGGTGCTCTGGCATGAGGTTGCGGTCCGCGAGCAGGTCCCTGATCGGGAGTCCGCGACGATGCGGCCTGCGCCCATGAGCACGGACCCTCACACAGCTAGCCTGACGGCATGACCGAGACCACGACCGGCCTGTCCGTGGGCGACACCGCACCCGACTTCACCCTGCCGACCGACGACGGCGGCACCTTCACGCTGTCCGACCACCGCGGCAAGCACGTCATCGTGTACTTCTACCCCGCCGCGATGACGCCGGGCTGCACCACGCAGGCCTGCGACTTCCGGGACAGCCTGTCCTCGCTGCAGGCCCAGGGGTACGAGGTGGTGGGCATCTCCCCCGACACCCCGGAGAAGCTCGCGAAGTTCCGCGAGCGCGACGCCTTGACGTTTCCCCTGGCGAGCGACCCGGACAAGAAGGTGCTGAACGCGTACGGCGCGTGGGGTGAGAAGAAGAACTACGGCCGCACGGTGCAGGGCGTGATCCGGTCGACGGTTGTCGTGGACCCGGACGGCAAGGTCGAGCACGCCGCGTACAACGTGAAGGCGACCGGGCACGTGGCCAAGCTGCGGAGGGATCTCGGCCTGGACTGACCAGACGGATGCAACGCGGTCACGTAAAAGGTCGCGGAGTCAGGCCGCAGGGTGGCGAGGCTGGTCCAGACGGTTAGCGATCCAGACCTTGATGACGGACTGTCGTGTGACACCGAGCCGCCGTGCCTCTCGGTCAAGGGCGTCGACCATCCATGCGGGAAAGTCGACGTTGACCCGGCGCTGCTCGTGTCCGGGCCGGCGTGCCTTGTCCAGGTCGAGGTCGGCAGTGATGTCCTCTCCCTGATCGAACCGGGTGTCGAACTGTTCAGCCTTCATAGATCGCCGCTTCCTCCTTCCGTGCTCGGCGAACCGAGATCAGCCTGACCCGATCACCTCGGTAGGTGATCACCGCCGAGTAGCGGATTTCGTTGATGGAACCGATGACTAGCCACCGGGGCTCGTCCTCGGTCCGTGCGGGCACTTCGACACGGTCGGGGTCGTCCCACAACGCTTGCGCGTCGACGAAGCCGATGCCGTGCTTGCGCTGATTGGCGTCGCTCTTGTCGGGATCAAACTCAAACTCCACCGATCAGTCCCTCTTCTGGTATAGAAACTATACGACTTCGCCAAGCCGATCATCGAGTCGATCGCATTCGTCGAGAGGAGAGTTCGCGCCAGAGTGGGCGGCAACACACCTGGGTGCGGGAGGCGGGAATCGAACCCGCACGCCGTGAGGCACAGAATCCTAAGTCCTGCGTGTCTACCTGTTCCACCACTCCCGCGAGCAGACGCAGACTACCCGGCGGGTCCTCCCCCGCCGGGGAGTGCGTGGTCCGCTGGTCTGCCGAGGTTCAGCGCAACGGGTCGAACGGCGCGAGCTCGAGCGGCCGGCGTCCGGTCGCAATCTGTTCCGCGAGCAGCTGCCCAGTCAGCGGGCCGAGCGAGATCCCCCACATCCCGTGCCCGCCAGCCACGTACACGCCGCGCTGGGCCGTGGCGCCGATCAGCGGCAGACCGTCGGCGGTGCAGGGCCGCGAGCCCACCCACTCGTCGTGACGGTCGTCGAGATTCACACCGGCGAGCAGCGGCCGAGCGGCGTCGACGATCGCCTTGATCCGCCGCGGGTCGAGAGCGGCGTCGGGCGAACGGAACTCCATCATCCCCGCGACGCGCAGCCGGTCACCGAGCGGTGTGCAGGCCACCCGCTGCGCCGGGAAGTAGATCGGCGCCTTCACCGGCTGCGGAACCGCGACGCTGAAGCTGTAGCCGCGCCCCGCCTGGACGATCCGCTTCACGCCCAACGGTTTCGCGAGCCGGTTCAGCCAGGCGCCGGTCGCCACGACGACGGCGTCGTAGGTCTCGGGGCCGGCCGACGTCCACACCGCGGGGGCGTTGTTGTACTGGTCGACCCGTGTGATCTCCACGCCCTCGGTGACCTTGCCGCCGCGGCTGCGCACCGAGTCGGCGAGGGCGTTGACGAACTCGCCCGGGTTGATGAACCGCTGCCCGTGCAGCAGCAGCGCGGCCTTCACCTCGCTCGAGAGCGCCGGCTCGGCCGCGCGCGCCTCCTCCCCCGTCACGACGTCGACCTCGATGCCCTGGCCGGCCGCGCGGATGTGCTCGAGCTCCTCGAGGAGGACCTTGCGCTCCTCCTCGCTGCGGTAGGCGGCGATGAACGGCTCGGCGGGCCGCGTCTGCGACTTCACCCCGTTCTCGGTGAGGGTGTCGAAGGCGGCGAGCGCCAGGCGGTTCACCGGCACCAGCTGGTTCATCGCCCGCTGCCAGGCCTTGGTCGTCGAGTGGCCGACGAACCCGAGCAGGAAGCGGATGAGGCTGGGATCCGCCTTGGGCGGCACGTACACCGGCGAGGAGGGGCTCACCACTGCCTTGATGCCGTATCTCAGGACGGCCGGTTCCGGCAGCGGCGTCGTGATGCCGGGGGTCAGCCAGCCGGCGTTGCCCCACGAGGATCCCGCCGCCACGTGGTCGCGTTCGTAGACGGTCACCTCCACGCCCCTCTCCTGCAGGAACCATGCGGTCGCGAGACCGACCATCCCGCCGCCGATGACGGCGACCCGGGACGGGGACGGCGAGGGGCTGGGTTGGGTGCTCATCTGGCGGTACGTCCTCCGGCACGAAGTGGGTGAGGTCCTGCTCACACCATGGGCGGGGCGACCTGCGATGTCATCATTCTGAGAAGACAAAGCAGCCGGCGCAGGTTGGCCTGACAGCACAAGGAGGTTTCGTGGCGACGGTTCGTGAGCTCGTGAACGCCGTGGGGCCCGCCCTGCTGGGGGTCGCCCACGGTGAGGGTGGCGAGAACGTGCGTGACGTCGTCCTCGTCCCGGTCGGCGAGGACGGGAGCGCGAACGGCGAGCCCGGCGACCTCGTGCTGTGCATGGGGTCGGACGCCGGCGATGCGCTGCTTGAGACCCTGCGGCAGCTCGCGGGGGCGGGGGTCGCGGCGGTGGCGGTCGCCGCTGATACGGCGGGACGACCGGACGTGATCGCGCTCGCCGAGGAGAAGAAGCTGTGCCTGCTCTCGGTGCCGGCGGGCGCCGGCTGGGCACAGCTGGTGTGGCTGCTGATCGGGTTGCTGGAGGCGGCGCCGGACAGGCCACAGGAGGGACCAGCCAGCAGCTTCGGGGAGCTGTTCACGCTCGCCGACGCGGTGGAGGGCGTGCTGGGCGGTCCGGTGACGATCGAGGACGCCGCGTCGCGGGTGCTGGCGCACTCGGCGCGGCAGGAGGGGGCGGACCCGGCGCGGCTGTCGACGATCGTCGGGCGACGCGTGCCGGCCGAGCTGACGGAGCGGTTCCGGTCGACCGGGGTGCTGCGGGCCCTCCAGCGGTCGGACGAGCCGGTGCTCGTGCCCTCGTGGGGGCCGGGGATCTCGCCGCGGCTCGTCATCCCGATCCGGGCCGGCCGAGAACTGCTCGGCTCGATCTGGGCGGCGGTCGACCACGACGTGCCGCCGGGGGGTGCGGCCGAGCTGCAGCGCATGGTGGCGCTGCTCGCGCTGCATCTGCTCCGGCTGCGCGCACAGGAGGACCTCGTCGGGCGGTTGGAGGCCGAGCGGCTGCGGGGGGCGCTCACCGGCGGTTCGCCGTCGGGTTGGGCACCCCCCGGGGAGGCGCCGTGGCGGGTGGTGGCTCTCGCCGAGAACACCAGGACGCCGAGCCTCGGCCACGCCGAGCGGTGGCGCTCGGTGCTGCGCTGGAACGGTTGGCGCACACCGCTTGTCGCGGAGGTGGACGGCCTCGCCTTCGCCCTCGTCTACTCAGGGAGCGGGGCGACTCCGGGCAGCTGGGACTGGCTGGTGCGCACCACGGCGACCGGGCTCGTGGCTGCTTCGTCGCCGGTGCGGGCAGCCGGTGGACTTGTCGAGGCCCGCGCTGAGGCCGCTGAGGTGATGCAGCTGCTGCGTGCCGGACCGATGGGGCTGGACCGGGGTGGTGGTGGTGGGCAGGAGCGGCAGGTCGTCGCAGCGGAGGACGCCTGGGCGGCGCTGGTGGTGTCGAGGGCGGTGGCGACGGTGGGTGATGCCGGCGCCTCGGCGGGGTCCGCCGTTGCCGGTGGGCCGCTGAGTCGCCTGCTGGCCCATGATGCTGCGAACGGGACCGACCTGGCCCGAACGCTGGCCGCGCACCTCGCTCACCCTGGCGACCCACGTGCGGCGGCCGGGCGCCTTCATGTGCATCCCAACACGTTTCGCTACCGGATGCGCAAGATCGCCGAGATCGCTCCGATGGACCTGGACGACGAGCTGGTCCGGTTGGCGGTCCAGCTGCAGCTTCTCGCCGCGCTCCGCCCTCTGCGCTGATCATGAAACTCCGGTTCACGGTCTGTACCGGATTTTCATGATCACCGCGTTATGCTCGCCGCGATCGGGCTGGGATCACCGCAGCGGGATGGGTCACGTGACGGTGACCGTGCGGGTGTGCCACCCGGTCGCGCCATCGGGGGCCAGGGGCGCCTCGCGACCCGTTTGAACCTGACCCGTCCCGTCAATGGCCCGCACGGTCAGCCGGTGCTCTCCGGGTGTCGCGGCCCAGGGGAACCACCACTGCCGCCATGTGTCGGGACCAGGCACCTGCGCGAGCCGGGCGCGTTGCCAGCTGTCGTCGTCCACCTTGATCTCGACCGCCTCGATGCCGCGGTGCTGCGCCCACGCGACCCCGGCGATCGTGACCGGGCCGGCTTGCACGGTCTCGAACCGCCCTGGCACGTCGATGCGCGAGGCGGTCTTCACGGGTCCGCGAGGCGCCCAGCCACGGTCGGTCCAGTAGGCGGTGCGGTCAGCGAACCGGGTGACTTCGAGGTCGACCACCCATTTCGTCGCCGAGACGTAGCCGTAGAGACCGGCAACCACCATCCGCACCGGGTAGCCGTGCGCGACCGGCAGGGGCTGACCGTTCATGCCGATGGCCAGCAGGGCGTCGCGGCCGTCGAGGAGGACGTCGAGCGGCGTGGAGGCGGTGAAACCGTCGGCGCTGGTGGACAGCACCATGTCGGCGTCTGGGTGGGGCCCGGCCTGGCGGAGGACGCGGGCGATCGGATAGCCCAGCCACTTGGCGTTGCCGGCGAGGTTGCCGCCGACCTCGTTCGAGACGCAGGTGAGCGTCAGGTAGGTCTCGACCAGGTCAGCGGCGAGCAGGTCGTCGAAGGTAAGCTCGACCTCCCGGTCGACGAGGCCGTGCACCTTCAGCCGCCACCCGGCTGCATCGACCTGCGGCAGGGCGAGGGCGGTGTCGACCCGGTAGAAGTCGTCGTTGTCCGTGATGAAGGGTGTGAGGCCGGAGATCTTCACCGAGGCCCCGGCGGGAAGCGGTGCGGCAGGGCGGACCGGTGCCGGCAGGCTGAGTGCGGCGCGGGCGCTGGCGACGGTTCTGGATGCGGTGCTGACGGTACGGGCCGCGGCCCACGTGAGCCCGGCGCCGAGAGCGACAAGCGTTGCGTTGGTGAGGAACTCGCGTCGGTTGGGGGCGCGGGCGACTTGCTGGGCGCTGGTGGCGCGTCGGTCGTCGGCAGGCTGCCGAACCGGGGCGCGGCGCAGTAAGAAGCGGAGCACAAGGAGCCCGACCACCGTGCCGAGCAGGGTCGGGGCGACGTCAAGCGGTCCGGCTGCCGGCCGGGTCGCCGCGGCCGTTGCAGCGACGAGACCGAGGATGATCGCGAGCGCCGCTCCAGCAGCCCATCGCCATGCCGCGAGGACGCCGGCCGCTGCCGAGAGGAGCGCGACGACGAGCACGATGGCGATGGTCAGGACGAGCTTGTCCTGGGTGCCGAACGTCCTGATCGCGAAGTCCTTGAGCCACGGTGGCGTGAGGTCGACGAACGCTCCCCCGACAGCGATCAGCGGGGCGGACGTGGGTGAGACGAACGCCGCGGCGAGCTCCGCCGTCGCGATCGTTACGGCACCCGACAGCAGACCGGCCAGTGCTGCGAAGGGACGTGCGGTTGGTCCCACCCGCTCAGTCTTGCACCGCACGCCGCCACACAGGCGAGCCCATCCGGGCTATGGACGAGTGGTCATCCGCGGCGGAACATGGACCGCGGTACGGCCCGGCGAGCCCTCCGGGCGGCCAGGAAGAAGGATGGAGCCCCATGAGTGTGCTTATGACGCTTCGGGTGACGGCAGACGCGAAGGCTATCGAGAGCACCGACGCAGCCACCCTCCAGGCGTTCGCCGAGCGAGCGAAGTCCTTCGGGGTCATCTCTCACCACTTCTACGGCAACGGCAGCGAAGTTCTTGTCGTTGACGAGTGGCCCGACGAGCAGTCGTTCCACAAGTTCTTCCAGTCGAGCCCTGACGTCAGTCAGATGATGGAGAGGGCGGGCGTCACTGCCGCGCCGACACCGGAGTTCTGGCGCCGCCTGGACGTGAACGACAGCGTCGGCTGAACGCCCCTCAGCGGGGACTCGGCTCCGGCGCGGGGACTCAGTTCCTGCTCACTCCGCGCCCCTTGGGTGCAGTAAGCACCGCGACCAGGGCCGGGGCCAGTTTGCGCACGGCCCTGGCGCGGTGGCTGATCGCGTTCTTCTCGTCGTCCGGCAGTTCGGCGACGGTGCGGGTGTCGTTCTCGACGCGGACGATCGGGTCGTAGCCGAAGCCGCCGCTCCCCCGGGGCGCCCGCTCCAGCCAGCCGGCCAGCTCCCCGTGCTCCACCCGCTCGTGACCGTCCGGGGTCACCAGCGCGGCGGCGCAGACGAACTTGGCTGCCCGGTGCTCGTCGGGCACGTCGGAGAGCTGATCGAGCAGCAGCTCCAGGTTCGCCGTGTCGTTGCCGTGGCTGCCGGACCAGCGTGCCGAGAAGACGCCCGGCGCACCGCCCAGCACCTCGACGGCGAGCCCCGAGTCGTCCGCCACCGAGGGCAGACCCGTTGCAGCACAGACAGAGTGCGCCTTCAGCAGCGAGTTCTCGGCGAACGTCACACCGCTCTCGACGACGTCCTCGACGCCCTCGATCTCCGCTGCGCCGATCACCGCGTGGTCGAGGTCGACGTCCGCGGCGTGCTCCCCCATCACCTCGGCCAGGATCTGCCGGAGCTCCCGCACCTTGTGGGCGTTGCGGGTCGCGAGGACCAGCCTCGCCCCCTTCGGGACGCGCCCCGCGCTCACGGCCGGGCCGCCGGTGCCTCCGCGAGCGCGGCGGCCTGGATCTCGGCCAGCTGGACGCACCCGGCCACCCCCAGGTCGAGCAGGGCGTTCAGCTCCGACCGGTCGAACGGGGCGCCCTCGGCCGTCCCCTGCACCTCCACGAACAGCCAGCGCCCGGTGACGACGAGGTTCATGTCGGTTTCGGCCTTGACGTCCTCGGCGTAGTTCAGGTCGAGAACCGGTGTGCCGTCGAAGATTCCGACGCTCACCGCGGAGATGGAGTCCAGCAACGGGTCCTTGGAGACGAGCCCCTTCTCACGGGCCCACCTCACGGCGTCGACGAGAGCGACGTACGCGCCGGTGATCGCCGCCGTTCGCGTGCCGCCGTCCGCCTGCAGCACGTCGCAGTCCAGCACGATCGTGTTCTCCCCCAGCAGCTTCGTGTCGATCACCGCACGAAGGGAGCGGCCGATCAGCCGCGAGATCTCATGCGTCCGACCGCCGATCCTGCCCTTGACGGACTCCCGGTCCGACCGCGTGTGCGTCGCCCTCGGCAGCATCGCGTACTCGGAGGTGACCCACCCGAGACCGGATCCCTTGCGCCAGCGCGGGACTCCCTCCGTCAGGGAGGCGGCGCACAGCACCCGTGTGTTGCCGAACTCGACGAGCACGCTGCCTTCCGCGTAGTCCAGCCACTGGCGGGTGATTCGCACGTCGCGAAGCTGGTCGGGTGCACGTCCATCGGGTCGGTTCGTCATGGCAGGCGAGCCTAACGACCGACGGTCAGAGGACGTGGACGGCGCCCGGCTGGGCCAGCTCGATCGGCCCGCCGAAGGCGCCCCTCGCCTCCTCGACCGTCAGGGCGGGGTCGTTCCACGGCGGGAGATGGGTGAGCACGAGGCTCTTCACGTCCGCCTTCGCCGCCAGCTGACCGGCTCGCAGACCGGTCAGGTGGATCCCCCGGGTCGTGTCCCTGCCCTCGTGGAAGGCGGCCTCGCTGAGCAGCAGGTCTGCCGCCTGGCTGAGCTCCTCCACCTCCGCGCAGCTGTCTGTGTCCCCCGTGTAGGCGAGGGTGCGCCGCTCCCCCGGCTCGGCGGTGGACGGGCCCTCCACCCGGAACCCGTACGCCTCGACAGGGTGGTTCACACGCCGGGGCAGGATCCGCAGCGGTCCGATGTCGACGTGCGTGGCGTCGTCCAGGGTCCTGAAGTCGAACTCCTCGGACATCCCGGGTGAGGGGTGCAGGTCGTACGCGTGCGCCATCCGGCGGGCCGTCCCCTTCGGCCCCCACACCGGGATGCGGCCGTCTCGCGGCCCGAGGGGGTCGTACTTGAGGGCGACGTAGTAGCCACACAGGTCGAGGCAGTGGTCCGCGTGGAGGTGGCTGAGCAGGACCCCGTCGACGTCCTGCAGCCGCACATGCGCCTGCAGCGGCCCCAGGGCGCCGTTGCCGAGGTCGAGGACGACGCTCCAGGTCCGGTCGTGCTCGTCCTCGGCCTGCAGCAGATAGCTGGACGCCGGCGACTCCGGTCCCGGGAAGGACCCAGAGCAACCGATCACCGTCAGTCTCATACCGGCACCCCCGCGGCCTCCGCCATGGCGACCTCGGGACCGAGGAAGCGGCGAGCGAGGTGCGAGAACTGGCCCGGGTCGCCGGTGGTGAGGAAGCGGTGCTGCGGCTGGGGCAGGTCGTCCGGACGGTTGAGGCCGCGGCGGGTGAGCTGGCGGTAGACCTCCTGCGCCGTCTCCTCCGCGCTGCTGACCAGGGTGACGGGCTGGTCGGGGTTGAGCTCGTCCATCACGTAGGAGACCACTCCCGTCAGCAGGGGGTAGTGGGTGCAGCCGAGGACGAGGGTGTCGACACCCGCCTCGGCGACGGGGCGCAGGTAGTCGCGGGCGACGTCGAGCAGCTCCGGCCCGGAGGTGACGCCAGCCTCGACGAACTCGACGAACCTCGGGCAGGGCTGGGTCACGACCCGGACCTGCGGGGCCGCGGCGAAGGCGTCCTCGTACGCACCCGAGGTGGCTGTGGCCACGGTCGAGATCACGCCGACCTTGTTGTTGCGGGTGCTGGCGGCGGCGCGGCGGACCGCGGGCCGGATCACCTCGATCACCGGGACGTCGTACCGCTCTCGCGCGTCGTGGAGGACCGCGGCACTGGCGGAGTTGCAGGCGATGACGAGCAGCTTCACCCCGTGCTCGACCAGCTCGTCCAGGCACTGCAGCGCGAACTCGCGGACCTCGGCGATCGGGCGCGGACCGTACGGCTGGCGTGCGGTGTCGGCGAAGTAGAGCACCGGCTCGTGCGGGAGCTGGTCCAGCACGGCTCGGGCCACCGTCAGCCCGCCGAAGCCGGAGTCGAAGATCCCGATCGGCGCGTCGTTCACGCGGAGAACCCTACGTGTGGGGTGCGTCATGGTGCTCTTCTGTGTTGTGCGTCCTTGGCCACACCAGCGAGAGCGCGTCCTCAGGCCCGGGCTTACCTTGCGCAGACCGCGACGTTCTGCTGGTGGAATCCGGTCTCTGAGCACGAGGACTCCGGCAGAAGGTCGCGGTCTGCGGGATGGGGTGGGTGCTAAGGCGACCCCTCACTTGGACAGCGCGTGCACGAGCGTCTCCTGCAACCAGGTCAGGAAGTCGTACACGGCCGCGAGCCAGGCGCGGGGGTCCTCGTCGTCGGCGTCACTGTCCTCGAGACCACCCTCGAGCAGCTCGTGGACGGCCTCGGCGTCCGCGTCGGTCCTGATCTCGAGGCGCTCGGCGAGTACCAGGCGCACATCGGTCAGCGCGGTGAGCCACGCGGCCGAGCTGGCGTCGTCCAGCACGACGTCGTCACCCGCCGCGAGCGTGGCTGCCGCCGTCCGGAGGTTCTGCGACTTGCGCTGCCGCAGCCCGATCTCGGTGAACCGGCGGAACTCAGCGGCGGCCTCGTCGTCCTCGGTGCTGGCCACCGGCAGCAGGCGGGCGACCGCGGGGTCGTCGGGCACAGTGGCATCCGAGGCGATCCCGACCATGGCCACCAACGGGTCGCTGTCGTCGGGCAGGCCGTCCTCGAGCAGCTCGGCGACGTCGAGGAACAGCCGGGTCAGCAGGTCGCGCTCGGACTCGTCGAGGACCGCGGTGATGCCGTGCCGGGTCCGTTTGAAGGCAGTGGCCACTTCTCAGCCGCTCTTGTCCTGCATGAAGGTGGCCCACAGGCCGTAACCGTGCATGGCCTCGGTGTCGCGCTCCATCTCCTCACGGGTGCCGGACGACACCACGGCCTTGCCCTCGTTGTGCACCTGCCGCATCAGCTTCTCGGCCTTGGCCTTCGGGTAGTTGAAGTAGGTCTGGAAGACGTAGGTGACGTAGGACATCAGGTTCACCGGGTCGTTCCAGACGATGGTGACCCAGGGGTGCTCGGGCTCCACCGACGTCTCAGCGTGCGACTGCCGCTCCTTGACCGGTGCGGTCGTCGCGCTGACCGGGGCCGCCACCGCGGCCGTGATCATCCCGAGTGACAGCACGGGACCCACTCTAGGGTTGGCACCGTGAACGATGCGCCCTCCCCCGACGGGTTCAGCGGATACTCCACCGCTCTGCTCACCGACCGTTACGAGCTGACGATGCTCCAGGCCGCGTTGCGGAGCGGTGCGGCGGACCGGCGCAGCGTCTTCGAGCTGTTCGCCCGCCGCCTGCCGGACGGTCGCCGCTACGGCGTGGTCGCCGGCACCGGGCGGCTGCTGGAGTCGCTGTCCAGCTTCCGCTTCGGCGACGCCGAGCTCTCCTGGCTGGAGCAGCAGAAGATCGTGGACGACGCCACCCTGCGTTGGCTCGCCGGCTACCGGTTCACCGGGTCGATCTGGGGGTACGCGGAGGGCGAGTGCTTCTTCCCCGGGTCGCCGATCCTCGTGGTCGAGGGCACGTTCGCGGAGGCGGTGCTGCTGGAGACCCTGGCCCTGTCCGTACTCAACCACGACAGCGCGATCGCCTCCGCGGCGTCGCGGATGACCTGCGCAGCGGGTGGCCGGCCGCTCGTCGAGATGGGGTCGCGGCGCACGCACGAGCGGTCCGCCGTGGCCGCTGCCAGAGCCTCGGTGATCGGCGGTTTCGACACGACCTCGAACCTGGAGGCGGGCCGGCGGTTCGGGCTCGCCACAGCAGGCACCGCCGCGCACTCCTTCACCCTCCTGCACGACGACGAGAAGGCGGCGTTCGCCGCGCAGGTCGACTCGATGGGCACCTCGACGACGCTGCTGGTCGACACCTACGACGTCGAAGCCGCGGTGCGCACGGCGATCGAAGTCGCCGGCACGTCACTGGGCGCCGTCCGGATCGACTCGGGCGACCTCGTCACCCTCGCTCAGGAGGTGCGCGCGCAGCTCGACTCCCTCGGCGCCACGAACACGAAGATCGTGGTGACCAGCGACCTCGACGAGTACGCCATCGCTGCCCTGGCAGCCGCCCCGGTCGACGCCTACGGGGTGGGCACCTCCCTGGTCACCGGCAGCGGCCACCCCACCGCCGGACTCGTCTACAAGCTGGTGGCGCGCGAGGGCCGGGCCGGCGAGATGGTGAGCGTGGCAAAGGCATCCGCGCACAAGGTCAGCCTCGGTGGGCGCAAGTACGCCATGAGGCGACGCAACGAGTCCGGTATCGCACAAGCCGAGGTGATCGGCATCGGCCGGCCGCCGGTCGACG
>JASBSH010000165.1 GCA_030149025.1 Actinomycetales bacterium
CCTCGCCCGAGGTCAAGCAGCTCGACCGCGCAGGCCAGATCGAGATGCTGATCGTGGCCGCTGGTGCCCGCCAGGACATGGGCCAGCTCGACGCCGCTGTCGTGATGCTCCAGGTACCGGAGCTCACCCGGGGTCGTGGTCCGCAACCCGCGATCGCCAGACTGATGTCCGCCTACGCCGACGCGTTGGGAGCGGCCGGTCGGCAGGACGATGCGCAGACTTGGCTGCGGCGTGCCGCCGTGGCCGATGTCGACGGCCAAACGGGGGCCGCCGAGCGTCTGGGCCTCGACGTGCACGACGGCGTCCACGGCGACGTCGTGGACCTGCTCGGCGATGACGACGGGACAGCGGACGACGAGACAGCGGACGACGAGACAGCGGACGACGAGACAGCGGACGACGGGACAGCGGACGACGAGACAGCGGACGACGAGACAGCGGACGGGGAGGACCGGCCGAAGGGAGGGTCGTGACGGTACGACCGGAGGGTGGAGCGTATGAGTGGTTCCGCCGAGGCCTGCATCTGCTGGAGAACGGGCACGCCGCAGCGGCGGCGACCCTGCTCGGCCACGCCGCTGAGCACCAGCCGGACTCCGCGAGCGTTCTGGAAGCGCTGGCACGCGCCCAGTTCGACGCCGGACGGACGGCAGACGCCGTCGAGAGCTTCGAACGGCTCGTCGAGCTGACACCGGACGCCGACTACGCACGCTTCGGCTACGGCCTGAGCCTCGCCCGCCTGGGTCGCTTCGAGGAGGCGCTGCAGCAGCTGAAGCTCGCCACCGTCATGCGCCCGGACCGGCCGGAGTACGCCCAGGAGCTGCGTCAGGTGAGGGCCACCCTCGCGGCGCGCCGGCAGCCACCGACGTCATGAGCTGGTCCGTCGGGCCACAGGCGAGCAGCCGGCCGCTGCTCGACGTGCACGACCTCCTGATCCTCGACCTCGACGGGGTCGTCTACGTCGGGGCCGGCGCCGTGCCGGGTGTCGTCGAGGTCCTCGAGAAGGCCGAGGCACGAGGCGTGCGACGGACGTTCGCGACGAACAACGCGTCCCGGACCCCCGAGGACGTGGCCGCCCACCTCAGTCGCATCGGGGTCCCCGCCCGGCCGGAGGACGTCGTCACCTCCTCCCAGGCCGCCGCCGACCTCATCGTGCGTCGCTGCGGTGCCGGAGCGGCCGTGCTGGCCGTCGGCGGCCGCGGTCTGGCGCAGGCGTGTCGTGAAGCGGGGCTCCACGTCGTCGCGGGCGCCGACGAATCGCCCGCAGCCGTCGTCCAGGGGTACGGGCCCGACGTCGGCTGGCGTGATCTGGCGGAGGCGACGTACGCGGTCCGCGCCGGATCCTGGTGGGTCGCGACGAACACCGACATCACCATCCCGACCGAACGTGGACCCGCGCCCGGGAACGGAACGCTCGTGGCCGCCGTCCGGGCTGCTGTGGACGTCGATCCGGTCGTGGCCGGCAAGCCGGAACCGGGCCTGTTCACCGCCGCCGCGCGGCGCGTCGGCGCGAGGTCGCCCCTCGTCGTGGGGGACAGGCTGGACACCGACATCGAGGGGGCGGTGCGGGCGGAACAGCCCAGCGTCCTCGTCCTGACCGGGGTGACGCGTCCGCGAGATCTGCTGGTTGCTGAGCCGCGTCGGCGTCCCACGTATGTCACGGAGGACATGCACGGGCTGCTCGAGCCACAGCCGGAGGTGACCGCTGATGGCGGCGGGTGGCGCTGCCGGGAGGCGCGGGTCGAGGTCGTCGCGGGCGAGCTGCAGGGGACGGCGCCGCGAGGACGAGGGGCGGCCCTCGACCTGCTCAGGGCTGCGACCGCGGCGGCGTGGACGCTCCGGGCAGACGCTGCGGACGGTGAGAAGCCGGGTGTCGCGTCGGCGCTGCTCGAACGGTGGGAGCCGCTCGGCACCGGTTCGACGACGTGATCGCCACCGCACCGTCTCCGCACACAGAGGTGTCGGGCACGGGCGGTAGCGTGTCGGCGACCACGAGTCCGGAAGGCCGAAGGTGAGGCGAAGTGAGCGAGCACACCGCCGATGGCGACTTCGAGCGGACAGGTGACCCCGCCGTGGACGACGTGATCGCGCGGCTGGAGGCGCTGTCCGAGAAGGCCGAGCTCTCGCAGCAGGTAGAGGCGCTCACGGATGCGCACTCCGCGCTGCAGCGACGGCTCACGGCGGCTGACGGCTGATGGGGAAGCTGCGTCGGCTCGATGCGGAGCTCGTGCGTCGCGGGCTCGCGCGGTCGAGGCAGCATGCCGGTGAGCTGCTCGAGGCGGGGCGGGTGCAGGTCTCCGGGCGTCCGGCCGGCAAGGCGGCCACCCAGGTCGACACCGCGGATCCCATCGTGGTCAGCGAGTCGTCCGACGGCCCCGACTACGTCAGCCGCGGGGCGCACAAGCTCGTCGGGGCGCTCGAGGCCTTCCCTGACGTTCGGGTCGAGGGCGTCCGGTGCCTGGACGCCGGCGCCTCGACAGGGGGGTTCACCGACGTCCTGCTGCGCCGCGGCGCGAAGCACGTCGTCGCAGTGGACGTCGGCTACGGCCAGCTGGCCTGGCAGCTCCAGCAGGATCCCCGCGTGACGGTGCGCGACCGCACGAACGTCCGCGAGCTGACTCCCGAGCAGGTGGCACCGGCCCCCGGGCTCGTCGTCGCGGACCTGTCCTTCATCTCCCTGCGACTGGTCATCGAGCCGCTCGCCCGTGCCAGCGCTCCGGACGCCGACCTGCTCCTGATGGTCAAACCCCAGTTCGAGGTGGGCCGGGAGCGGCTGGGCTCCGGGGGAGTCGTCCGCGACCCGGCACTGCGGGAGCAAGCGGTGCTCGACGTGGCGGCCGCAGGTGCTGCGGCAGGGTTGGGCGTGCACGGCGTGGCGGCGAGCCCGCTGCCCGGGCCGAGCGGGAACGTCGAGTACTTCCTGTGGCTCCGCCCTCGGCCGCAGGACGGGACGGCCGACGGCGCCATCCCGCCGGAGGAGCTGGAGGCCCGTGTCCACGACGCCGTGGAGGCGGGTCCGCAGGGAGCGGCCCGATGACGCGTCACGCCGAGCAGGAGCCGAGCCTGGAGACCGTTCCGGCACCCGGAGGATCCCCGCCGCGGCGGGTGCTGATCATCACGCACACCGGCCGGCCGGAGGCCATCACCGCGGCTCGCGAGGTCGTCCACCTCCTGCGCGGCGCCGGCGTCGAGCCGCTCATGCTCGCCGAGGAGATCGCCGAGGTGCCGGGCACTGAGGCAGTGCCCGTGGAGCTGGCCAACGGCGTCGCCGGCGCGGATCTCGTGGTCGTCCTCGGCGGCGACGGGACGATCCTGCGGGCCGCCGAGCTGATGCGTGACCACCCGGTCCCGTTGCTCGGGGTCAACCTCGGCCACGTCGGGTTCCTCGCCGAGAGCGAGCGCGAGGACCTCGCGGAGGCGATGCACCGCGTCGCGGCGCAGGACTACAGCGTCGAGGAACGGATGACCCTCGACGTCAGGGTGAGCCTGCGCGGGGAGGAGGTGGCGAGCTCCTGGGCGATCAACGAGGTGACCGTCGAGAAGGTGAACCGGGGTCGCATGATCGAGCTGGTCACTGAGGTCGACGAGCGGCCCGTGTCGACCATGGGCTGCGACGGGATCGTGCTCGCCACGCCCACCGGGTCGACCGCCTACGCGTTCTCCGCGGGCGGGCCGATCGTGTGGCCGGAGGTCCAGGCCCTGCTGGTCGTCCCGATCTCCGCGCACGCCTTGTTCGCCCGCCCCATGGTGGTCGCCCCGACATCCCACCTGGCAGTGGAGGTGCTTGCCCCCTCCGAGGGTGGCGTCCTGTTCTGCGACGGGCGACGCCGCATCGACGTGCCCGTCGGTGGCCGGGTCG
>JASBSH010000291.1 GCA_030149025.1 Actinomycetales bacterium
CCCCTCGGGCAGGTCGGGGTGGCGGTGGTACAGGGCGTCGGTGACGACGAGACCGAGCACCGAGTCGCCGAGGAACTCAAGGCGCTCGTTGGTGGGCAGGCCACCGTTCTCGTACGCGTAGGAACGGTGCGTGAGGGCACGCAGAAGCAGCGCCTCGTCCATCTGCAGTCCGAGGCGCTGCTGCAACGCCGACAGGTCCTGACCCACGGTCTGTTGCCGCGGCTCGGGTTGCCGACTCAGAGGTCTTTGACCTTCTTGCCCTTGTACTCCAGGTACAGGGGCGTGCCCTGCGAGTCGGTGACGACGCGGGCGTGGTGGGGCCGCGAATGGACGACCTGGCCGCCCTCGACCGTGGTGGTCAGCGGGGTCGGCGTCGTCTTCCACTGCGAACGGCGGTGGCGGGTGTTGCTGCGGGACATCTTCCGCTTCGGGACTGCCACGGCTACTTCTCCTCCTGCTGGTCCCGGTCCGGCGAGACCAGGTTCTGCAACGCCGCCCATCTCGGGTCGACGTCCTCGTGGTGGTGCTCCGGGTCGTCCGCCAGCCGCGCCCCGCACTGGGAGCACAGGCCGGGGCAGTCCTGCGAGCACACCGGCTGGAACGGCAGTGCGAGCACCACCGCGTCTCGGATCACGGGCTCGAGGTCGAGAAGCTCGCCCTCCAGCTCGTAGGTGTCCTCGTCGTCCTCGTTCTGCACGGCCCCCTTCACATGGTGACCGTGGTGGGTCGAGGACCGCGAGTCCGGGTAGTTGAACAGCTCCTGGAACTCGACGTCTACCTCACGCTCGACGTCGTCCAGGCAGCGCACGCACTCCCCGGTGGCCCGCCCCCGCGCCGTACCCGACACGAGAACCCCCTCCATCACCGACTCGAGCCGAAGGTCCAGCTCCAGGTCGGATCCGGCGGGTACGCCGATCACCTCAGTGCCGAGGTCGTCCGGTGCCGGGACGGTTCGGCTGAGCTTCCGCATCGATCCGGGACGTCGTCCGAGCTCGTGGGTGTCGAGCACGTACGGCGAGCGCGGATCGAGGCTGGACAACTTCTCCTCCGAGGACCGGCACGCATGACCTCGGCCCCGACGCGACGCGACGAGGCCGACAGCCCAGAGTAGCCCACCCGGGCGCCTTGCCCCAACACGGAGGTGCCCATCTGGACGCCGCCACGCACGTTCTGGGGTCAGGTGCGGTCGCGTACGGCGAGCAGGGCCTTGAGGACGACGTCAGGCACGAGCCCGGTCACGTCACCTCCGTGGAAAGCGACCTCCTTCACCAGGCTCGATGACACGTGGGTGAGGGACGGCTCGCCCGCGATGAAGACGGTCTCCAGCCCGGACAGGTGCCGGTTCATCAGCGCCATCGGCAGCTCGTAGGCGAAGTCCGTCCCCCCGCGCAGACCCTTGACGACGGCCACGGCGCCGACGTCGCGGCAGAAGTCGACGAGCAGCCCGTCGCCCACGACCTCGACACGGACGCCCGGTTGGGCGACGAGGGACTGCCGGAGCAGGTCGAGTCTGGTGGGCAGGTCGAAGGTGCCGGCCTTGGCTGGGTTGTGCACGACGGCGACGACCACCTCGTCGAACAGCGCGGTCGCCCTCCGGATGACGTCGAGGTGCCCCTCGGTCACGGGGTCGAACGAGCCGGGGCACACGCAGCGGCGGGGCGGCGTGGCGTCAGACACAGCGCCAACCTACCCGGCGCTCATGCGACACCGGGGTCACTGAGCGGCTCGGCGAACCACAGCCGCGTCTCCCCGTAGCGGCGCTCGTCGTACCGCGCCAGCCCCTACGGCCAGCGCGGCTCCGGCACCCGCACCGACCGCTCGACCACCACCACCGCCCCTTCCGCCAACCAAGCAAGGGCGACCAGCGCCTTCAGCACGCTGGCCAGGTCCTCCTCCGAGAGCCGGTAGGGCGGGTCGGCCAGCACCAGGTCGTACGGCTCGATCGGCGTCACCGACAGGGCACGGCTCACCGGGGCCGCGAGCACCTCGACACCCGGCAGGCCGAGGGCGGCAACGTTCCGGCGGCAGGCTTCGAGCGCCGGTTTCGCCTGCTCCACCAGCATGACGTGCACTGCTCCGCGGCTGGCCGCCTCCAACCCGAGGGCCCCGGAGCCGGCGTACAGGTCGAGCACGCGGGCGCCCTCCAGGACGCCCTCGTGCTCCAGCCGGGAGAACAAGGCCTCCCGCACCCGGTCGGATGTCGGACGCGTCGTCTCGCCGCGGGGCACCACCAGGGACCGCCCCCGCGCGGAGCCGGCGATGATGCGCGTCATGTGCTGATGATCGCCGATCCGCTACCCGTCTACCCAACTCGTGATCTTGCACGTTTGCGGGCGGTGGCTTCGCAGGTCGCACAACCACCCCCAGTCGTGATCTTGCAGGTCTGCAGACGGCGGCTTCGCAGGTCGCACAACCACCGCCAGTCGTGATCTTGCACCTTTGCAGACGGCGGGTCTGCGGTTGCCGCGGCCCCTGCGTTGCCTGGGCAGCTGGCGGTGGGGGACGTGAAGACCGACACCGGAGAGTCATGGCGTGTCTCCGGGTGGATGGGTGCAGGCATGGGTGCAGCTCTGATGTCGTCGGGACGCGCTTTTCCTGCACCCATAGCTGCACCCATGCTCTGCGACTGATCTGGCGGAGGCCCCGCATGGCCGAAATGCCAGGAGACTGCCCACCTCTCATCCGCCTTGACTGCCCAGGTGGCGGCGTCGGGCGCCAAAACCGCCACCTGGGCAGTCAAGACCGAAGGGTGGCGGCATGTGCAGAAACAAGATCACGCACGAGGTGGGGCTCGATCTGCAGAAGTGCAAGATCACGCACGAGGTGAGGCCGAGATCTGCAAAAGTGCAAGATCACCACGAAGTGATCTCAGCCGCGCTCCAGGTACACCTCGCGCTCGGGGTCGAGCAGCCGCTCGATCGCCTCGGCCAGCTCGGGATGGCCGGCCAGGTCGGGGTCCGCGGTGACCAGCTCGGTGGCGACCTCGCGGGCATCGGCGATCAGGTCGGCGTCCCGCAGCACCCGCAGCAGCTTGAGCGAGGACTTGAACCCCGACTGCCGTGACCCCAGCACGTCGCCCTCACGGCGGTTCTCGAGGTCGATCTGGGAGAGCTTGAACCCGTCCAGGGTCGAGGCGACGGCTTGCAGACGCTCCCACGGCGGCGTCCCGGGCCCCATGCCGCTGACGAGCAGGCACAGCCCCGGATGGGCTCCGCGCCCGACGCGGCCGCGCCGCTGGTGCAGCTGCGCCACCCCGAACCCGTCCGCGTCGAGCACCACCCTGACGGAGGCGTTCGGCACGTCGACGCCCACCTCGATCACCGTGGTGCAGACGAGGACGTCGATCTCACCCGCCGCGAACGCCTGCATGGTGGCGTCCTTCTGCTCGGGGGGGAGCCGTCCGTGCAGCAGGCCGACGCGCAGCCCGGCGAGGGCGGGTTCGGTCGTGAGCCGTTCGTACGTCTCGAGCGCCGACACCGCCACGCGCTTGTCCCGCGGCTCCCCCGTGCCGTCCCCGTCAGCCCCCTCACCCCAGCCGTCACCGTCGAAAGGCACGTCGCCGTCCTCGAAGTCCGAGCCGGGCTCGCCGATCCGGGGGCAGACGACGAAAGCCTGCCTGCCGGCGTCCACCTCCTCCTTCAGGCGCGACCACGTGCGCTGCATCCAGCGCTCGTTCCCCGAAGGCACCACGTGCGTCTCGATGGGCTGCCGGCCACGCGGCAGCTCACGCAGGGTCGACGTCTCCAGGTCGCCGAAGACGGTCATCGCGACGGTCCGAGGGATCGGGGTGGCGGTCATGACGAGCAGGTGCGGCGTACGCAGAGCCTTGGCGCGCAAGGCGTCCCGCTGCTCCACACCGAACCGGTGCTGTTCGTCGACCACGATCAGCCCCAGGTCGGCGAACTCGACCTTCTCCTGCAGCAGTGCGTGGGTCCCGACGACGATGCCGGCGGCTCCACTGGCCACGTCGAGCAGGGCCTGCTTGCGACCGGCGGTGGACTGGGAACCGGTGAGCAGCGCGACGCGCGTGGCGCTGTCGGCGCCGCCGAGCATCCCCCCGGCCGCCAGGTCCCCGAGCATCGCCGTGATCGTGCGGTGGTGCTGCATGGCCAGCACCTCGGTCGGGGCGAGCAGGGCGGCCTGCCCACCGGAGTCGACGACCGTCAGCATCGCGCGCAGGGCCACGACGGTCTTACCCGAGCCGACCTCCCCCTGCAGCAGCCGGTGCATCGGGTGCTCGGCCGCCAGGTCCGCCGCGATCGCCTCGCCGACCTGCCGCTGGCCCTCGGTGAGCTCGAAGGGCAGCCGCGCGTCGAAGGCCGCCAGTAGCCCGCCCTCGGCGGCCGGTCGTGGGGTCGC
>JASBSH010000037.1 GCA_030149025.1 Actinomycetales bacterium
GTCGGCGTTGGCCTGAGCGCCCTTCACCCGCCCCGCCAGAGCAGAGACCTCCGCGATCAGCGCCTGCTTCTCCTCGCCCTTGGCCTGCGCGACCTTCTTGCCGAACGACTTCTGCTCGGCCCTCAGCGCCTCGAACTCGGACAACGCGACCCGGCGCGTGGAGTCGGCGTCCAGCACCTGGTCGACGAGGCCCTCGTCCTCGCCACGGGCACGCTGGCTCGCTCGCACGGCATCCGGGTTCTCACGCAGCAGGCGCAGGTCGATCACCCTGTCGAGGGTATCGGGAGCCCCTGAGGTGGGACTCAGCACGACTCCCACCGGCCGGACGGATCCGGCTGCCACCCGAGCGACTCCCCCCACCGGCAGGTGCGGCCTCACGGCGGCGGTTACCGTTTTCCACCATGACGAGCGCCGAGACGATCACACTGCTCGTCACCGTCCTCGGCGCCGTGATGTTCGCCGTCGTCGTCGTCCTGCTCCTGCGGCTCGGTGACGCGCTGAGCAACCGCGTCACCGCACGCGTCCCGCGCGGCGCCGGCAAGGGCGCGCGGGCAGACGGCAGGGCAGGCGACCGACGCGGCACGACACCGGACAGCGGAACAGGCCCCGCGCCGTCCCAGGAACCCGAAGAGGACCGGCGTCCCCTGCCCGCAGTGATCGTGAACCCCAGCAAGTTCAGCGACGTCACGCCGGTCCGCACCCTCGTGACGGGGATGTGCGTGGACCTCGGCTGGCAGGAGCCGTTGTGGCTGGAGACGACGATCGAGGACCCGGGCATCGGCCAGGCGAAGGAGGCGCTCGGCGCGGGCGCCCATGTCGTGATGGCGTGCGGCGGGGACGGCACGGTCCGCACCGTGGCGGAGGTGCTCGCGGGGACCGGCGTCCCGCTCGGGCTCATCCCAGCCGGTACCGGCAACCTGCTCGCGCGGAACCTCGACATGAACGTCGACGACATCGGCGCCGCCACACGGGTCGCGCTCGCCGGTGACGACAGGGCCGTGGACGTCGGGCGCGTCTCGCTGGACGACGGCAGCGGCCCGGGTGACGAGCAGGTCTTCCTCGTCATGGCGGGGATGGGTTTCGACGCCGAGATCATGGCGACGGCTCCCGAGGCGCTGAAGGCGAAGGTCGGCCCGATCGCCTACACCGTCGCAGGCCTGCGCAACCTGAAGGGTCGCCAGGCCCGGGTCCGCGTCGCCATCGACGAGCGGCCGGCGGTCCTTCGCCGCGTCCGGACGATCGTCGTCGGCAACTGCGGAAGGCTGCTCGGCGGTCTCGTCCTCATGCCTGACGCCGAGATCGACGACGGGTGGCTCGACGCCGTGTCGATCGCGCCGCAGGGCATCGTCGGCTGGCTCGCCGTCGCGGCACGCGTGATCACCCAGCAGAGAAAGGGCCACCGCCGCGTCGAGCACTGGCGCGTGCGCGCGATCACGATCACCTCCGAGCAGCGCGAGCCCGCTCAGCTGGACGGCGACCCGGTCGGCGAGGTGCTCGCCATGCGCATGCGGGTGGACCCGGGCGCCCTGCTCGTGCGCGTCCCCCACCGCCGCCCGACCTCCCGCTCGTGATCAT
>JASBSH010000178.1 GCA_030149025.1 Actinomycetales bacterium
CGCTGCTGTCGGTGATCGCGGCCCGCACGCAGGCGGTGAAGGTGGCACCCAACGTCGCGAACCTCCCGCTGCGTCCACCGGCCGTGCTCGCCCGCAGCGTCGCCAGCCTCGACCTACTGAGCGGCGGCCGGGTCGAGCTCGGCCTCGGCGCCGGTGCGTTCTGGGACGCGATCGAGGCCAACGGCGGACGCCGGCTCTCCCCCGGCGAGGCCGTCACGGCGCTCGAGGAGGCCATCGAGATCATCCGCGCCACCTGGGCGGACGCCGGCTCGGTGCGGGTCGACGGTCGGTTCCACCGGGTGCGCGGTGCGAAGGCCGGACCGGCTCCCGCGCACGACGTCGAGATCTGGATCGGCGCCTACAAGAAGCGGATGCTCGCCCTGACTGGACGGCGCGCGGACGGCTGGCTGCCCAGCCTCGGCTACCTGCCGCCAGAGGGGCTGACCGCGGCGAACGCGACGATCGACCGGGCAGCGGAGGAGGCCGGCAGGTCACCGGTGCAGATCCGGCGGCTGTACAACATCAACGGCTCCTTCGGTTCTGCGACAGGCGGTTTCCTGCGGGGCCCTGCCGGCGTGTGGGCGGAGCAGCTCGCCGAGCTGACCCTCACGGAGGGGATGAGCGGCTACATCCTCGCCGGCGACACCCCCGACGACATCCGCCGGTTCGGTGCCGAAGTTGCCCCTGCCGCGCGCGAACTGGTCAAGGCGGCGTGGGCTTCCGGAGCGTCGCAGGCGACCACAGCGGCACCGCAACCCGTCGGCGCGACCGGCGTGTCGACGTCCCCGTTCTCGGTCGTCCCCACCCCGGACGACGGCACACGGCTCAGTGACGTCCGCGTCTGGGACGGGTCCACGCGGCCGACCGGGCCGGCGCCCGACCGGCACCGCAGGTACACCGCCCACGAGCAGGCGGCCGGCCAGCACCTGATCGACGTGCACGACCACCTGCGGTCCGAGCTGGGCCGGTTGCGGAACCTGGTCGAGCAGGTCGCGACCGGCCAGGTGGACCCGGGTGCGGCGCGGTCGTACATCGCGGAGATGACGATCCGGCAGAACCAGTGGACCGTCGGCGCCTACTGCGCCGCGTACTGCCGGATCGTCACCGGACACCACTCGCTCGAGGACGCGAGCGTGTTCCCGCACCTGCGGCGGGCCGAGCCTGGCCTGGCACCGGTGATCGATCGGCTCGAGGAGGAGCACCGAGCCATTCACGGGGTGCTCGAGGACGTCGACCTGGCGCTGGTGGCGTTCGTCTCGCAGCCGGACGGCGCCAAGCGGCTGCAGGGTGCTATCGACCTGCTCACCGACACCAAGCCGCGTCCCCACAGACCGCGACGTTCCCGCAGAAGGGCTCGTGCTCGGTGATCCCGAATCCGGCTGCAGAACGTCGCGGTCTGCCGTGGGACAGCGCCCTTCCGGTCAGACGAGTGAGTCCGGCTACTACTGAGGTCGCTTTACCGTGCGATGACCTACTCCGCGACCACCGCCAGGTCGTGCGGCCCGGCGCCGACCTCCAGGGACTGGGCAACCCGTCCGCCGGGGTCGGCGACCACCAGCCGGCCGGTGCCGTGGACCGCCACGAGGACCTACTCGCCGGCCAGAGCGGGGTGGTGGGGCGCAGCACCCACGCGGGTGTCAGCGATCACGCGCCGGCCTGCCCGGTCGATCCGCAGCAGCGTCCCTTCCCCGTTGTCCGACGCCCAGAGCGCGTCTGTGCCGATCGCGAAGTGATGTGGCTCGGTGCCCGCCGTCATCCGGGCGAGCACCTTGCGTGAGCTCGCCGCCACCACGGTCAGCTGCGACGAGGCGACGTTGCTCAGCCACACCTCCCGCCCGTCCGGAGAGAAGGCCACATCGTGGGAAGCGCCCCCCACCTCCGGCTGCGCCAGGAGGGCGCCGTCCGACGCCGCCCGGACCTGCACTCGCCGCGCCCCGTACAGCGTGACCCACAGCTGTGCCCCGTCGGGTGAGAGGGCCAGGTCGTGCGGCCTCCGTCCCGCCTCCACGGTGGTCAGCTGCCGGCCGTCGGGGACCGAGAGGGCGACCAGACGGCCGGCACGCTCGGCGGTCACCCACAAGGTCCTCCCGTCTGCGGCGAAGGCCACGTCGTGGGGGTATCCCGCAACTCGGATTCGGGCCGCGACCTGCAGGTCCGCGGTACGCACGATGGTGACCATCCCGGCCGGGGGGCTGGTGACCGCGATGTAACGCCCGTCGGGGCCGGCAGCGATGTTGTGCGGCCCGGCGGATACCGCACGCCGCCCGACGACCCGCCACGGCGGCCCGGTGAGGACGCCGATCGCGGCGGCGTCCTCCAAGGTCACGAACGCCTGGTACGTCGGCGCCGGGGTCGTCGAAGCGGGTCCGGACGGGCTCCCGGCTGACGGTCCGCCCGCAGACGGGCTGACGGTCCGCCGGCAGACGGGCTGCCGGCGGGCGATGGTGTTGTCGACCGCTGGGAGGTGGCAGTGGCGCTCGGCTCCTCGACCTGACCCTCCGGCCGGCTCTGGCCAGGAACGCACCCGGACATCAGCAGAAGACCGGCGAAGACGAAAACCACCGGCCGTCGCCACACGGCTGCGCGTCGCCGGGGGCGACCTGCGCCCACCATTGACAGAGCCTAACCGCCCGTGGCGCTACGACGCTTGCTTGGTCCCGTGGGCGAAGACACCGGGACCGGACGCAATGCGAGACCAGGCGTCGCCAACTCAGGAGACGCGGGCGATCGCGCCCTGTACTAGATAGCGCGGCCATCTAGATAGGCCTGCACTATAGCCGTGAGTCCAAGCTGGCCGTCCGAGTGGCTCCGTGGGGTCCTCGACCTGTGCGTGCTCCGTGTCCTGGCCGACGGCCCCACGTACGGCTATGCGATCACAACCGAGCTCGCTCGCCGCGGGTTCGGCACGGTCAAGGGCGGGACGCTCTATCCGCTCCTCGGCCGCCTCTAGCAGGCCCTCGACGTCACCGTCGAGTGGCGGCCCGGCGAGGGCGGACCCGGCCGGAAGTACTACCGACTCACTGAGTCCGGTGAGCGGCGCCTCGACCAGGAGGCCGCCCGCTGGCGCAGCTTCGCGGCCCTGACGAGCGAATTCGTCGCCGGCTCCACACCCGGTGGAGCCGTACCGACGCCAGCCGTTTTGCCTTCAAGCG
>JASBSH010000293.1 GCA_030149025.1 Actinomycetales bacterium
GCCTACCTGCTCGACTGGGCGATCAAGGCCAGGATCGGGCAGTACCAGGCGGTGAGGAACTGAAGCCGACGACGACAGGGTGATGCAGTGCGGGGTGATGCAGTGCGGGGTGCAGAGTGCCGCCCATGAGGACCGGCCAGCGGATGTTCGTCGCGGTGATGCCGCCGGACGCCGTGCTCGACCACCTCCAGGCGGAGACAGACCGGCTTCGCGGTGAGATCGAGCCGGACCGCGCCGGACGGTTTCGCTGGACCGTCCGGGAGCAGTGGCACGTGACCTTGGCATTCCTGGATTCCGTGCCCAAGAGCGCCCTCGATGACCTGGGCGCCAGGCTCGCCCGCGCCGCGCTGAGGCAAACGCCCTTCGATCTGGTGGTGTCCGGCGGCGGGGCCTTCTCCTCGCGGCGTCGGGCTCGGGTCCTGTGGGCCGGTGTGGAGGACCGGTCCGGTGGCGGGCTGCGGCGGCTGGCGGACGGCGTCCAGGCAGCCTGTCGCCGAGCCGGTCTCGAGGTCGAGGAGGGGCGGCGCTTCCGTCCCCACCTCACGCTGGCGCGCCTCTCCCAGCCGGACGACGTCACGCACCTAGTAGAGGACCTGCGCGGCTACCGGGGCCAGGAGTGGCGGGTCGGCTCGATCGCCCTGGTCGCGTCGCATCTGGGGCAGGGGCCCGGCCGGCGATCGCGCTACGAGACGGTCGCGACCTTTCCGCTCACGTGACGCCTGTGCGTGTCGTCGTCCGGGTACTCGACGGCGCGCGAGCCTCAGTCCCGGAAGCGGGCGCTGACGGCCTGGCCGTGGGCGGGCAGGTCCTCGGCGTCGGCGAGCGCCAGCACGTGGTGGGCGACGTCCTTCAGTGCCTCGCGGCTGTAGTCGATGACGTGGATCCCGCGCAGGAAGGTCTGCACGCTGAGCCCGCTGGAGTGGCAGGCGCAGCCACCGGTGGGCAGGACGTGGTTGGAGCCCGCGCAGTAGTCGCCGAGCGAGACCGGCGCCCACGCGCCGACGAAGATCGCGCCGGCGTTGGTGACCCGGTTCGCCACCTGCCCGGCGTCGCGGGTGATGACCTCGAGGTGCTCGGCGGCGTACGCGTCCACCACTGCCAGCCCGGCGTCGATGTCGTCGACGAGCACGACCGCCGACTGCTCGCCCGTCAGGGCTGCGGTGATCCGCTCCGAGTGCTTGGTGTGCGCCACCTGGCGCTGCACCTCCGCGACCACGGCCTCCGCCAGGGACTCGGAATCGGTGACCAGGACGGCGGCCGCGAGCGTGTCGTGCTCGGCCTGGCTGATGAGGTCGGCTGCCACATGAACAGGGTCCGCGGTCTCGTCCGCCAGCACCGCGACCTCCGTGGGGCCGGCCTCGGAGTCGATGCCGACCACACCCTTGACCAGCCGTTTGGCGGCGGCGACGTAGATGTTGCCCGGGCCGGTCACGAGATCCACCGGCGCGCAGAGCCGTGTGCCGTCGTCCTCGCGGGCGCCGTAGGCGAACATCCCGATGGCCTGGGCGCCTCCGACGGCGTAGACCTCCTCGACGCCCAGCAGGGCGCACGCCGCGAGGATCGTCGGGTGCGGCAGGCCGCCGAACTCCTTCTGCGGCGGGCTGGCCACGGCGAGGGACGCCACGCCCGCCTCCTGTGCCGGGACGACGTTCATCACCACGCTGCTGGGATAGACGGCCAGGCCGCCGTGCACGTAGAGGCCGACGCGACCGACCGGGACCCACCGCTCCGTCACGGTGCCGCCGGGGACCACCTGCGTGGTGGTGTCCGTGCGGCGCTGGTCGCGGTGTACCAGGCGCGCCCGGCGGATGGACTCCTCCAGCGCGGCCCCGACCACGGGGTCCAGCTCAGCCAGAGCCCTCTGCAGCGCTTCCGCGGGGACGCGCAGGTCCGTGACCTGAACGCGATCGAAGCGTTCGGCGAGCTCGCGCAACGCCGCCGCACCCCGGGCACGGACGTCGTCGACGATCGGCCGGACGGCGTCCAGCGCCGCTTCGACGTCCAGCCGGGCGCGGGGCACCGTCCCCCGAAGCTCCCGGGAGTCGAGCTGCTGCCCACGTAGGTCGAGTCGCCGGATCACCTCTCGAGTCTAGGTCGCGTCGACGGACCCCTCCGCCGGGGCGCCTCGGCGAGAGGCTCAGCTTCGACTAGCGTTCGAGGCGATGAGCAAGACGCCCGCCACGGTGGCGCTGACGCGCGCCGGCATCCCGCACACCGTGCACCCCTACCGACATGACCGTGATGCGGTCCGCGAGGGTCTGGCTTACGGCGAGGAGGCCGCCGCGGCGTTGGGAGTGCAGCCGGCCAGGGTGCTCAAGACTCTCGTCGCCGCGGTGGACGGTGAGCTGGTCGTCGCCGTCCTGCCCGTGTCGGCGCGCCTGGACCTCAAGGCCCTCGCGGCGGCGTCTGGTGGCAAGCGTGCGGAGATGGCAGACCCCGCGGCCGCGCAGCGGGCGACCGGGTACGTCGTCGGCGGGATCTCCCCCGTCGGACAGCGCAAACGGCTGCCGACCGTCGTGGACGCCTCAGCCCTGGAGTTCGAGACCGTGTACGTCAGCGGCGGCCGGCGTGGCCTAGACATCGAGCTCGCACCGCAGGACCTCGTGGCCGCGACGGGCGCCACGGTGGCCGTGTGCACAACTGCGTGATCACCAGCCGGCGGTCGGGTCCCCGGGCGGCCTCGTCGGTGCTTCAGGAGGGTCCGCATCCGGGCGGGTCAGCAGAGCCGTTGCGAGCAGCACCGCGAACAGCGCGGTGGCCGTGACAGCCGGCCACAGCGCCACCAGGCCGAGGGCGTGGACGTCCAGCGGCGCGGGAACCGGGTCGCCGCCTCCCGCTGTCGGCCCGGTGGCCGGCCCTGGCGGGCCCAGCAGCCGGCCGGTCTGCCAGGCGAGGACGGCGCCGGGCACGCTGGCGAGGACGGCTGCCAACACGTCGCCGGTCGTCACCGCAGCGGGCCGACGGACCGTCCAGACGGCCACGAGCAGCCCCGCCAGGGCGGTGACGACCGCGAAGGTGACGTCCTGGCCGGCCTGTAGCTCGGGGTTGTCGAGCGGGAGCAGGTAGCCAGGCTGGGCGAGGACCCTGCCCCTGGGAGCGAGGGCCCACCACCCCACGCCGGCGATCACGCCGAGCACCAGGCAGCCGGCAACGAGGCCGACCCTGTTCGGCGTGGCCCTGCGATCGATGTCACGCAAGACAGCTCGGCCCGAGCAGCGCCTTCAGGTCCCCGAAGAGCGCGGGTGACGGCGTGACCCGCAGGGCGTCGTCCAGCTTCATCACGGTGGCGCGGCCGGGCTGAGTGAGCCGCAGGTGGACCTCGGTCACGCCGGGGTGCGTCGCGAGGACCTCCTTGAGCCGCCCGACCGTCGGGGGGTTGCAGCGGGTGACCGGCAGCGCGATCGTGACCGGCCCACGAGGCCCCTCGGACAGGTCCGGAAGGCTCATCTCGGAGGCGTAGATCGTGGGCACGTCGTCACGCCGGTTCAGCCTGCCCCGGAGCACGCAGACCAGGTCCTCGCGGAGCTCGTGCAGCACCTGCTGGTAGGTCTGGGGGAAGAACAGCACCTCGATCGCGCCCTCGAGGTCCTCGAGGCTGACGATCGCCCACGGGTTGCCGTTCTTCGTCATCTTGCGGGTCACGGTGGTCACCATGCCGGCGATGGTGACCGTGGCGCCGTCCGGCCGGCTCTCGTCCGCGAGCAGATGCGCGATCGAGCAGTCCGACGCCTTGGCGAGCACGTGCTCGAGGCCGAACAGGGGGTGGTCGGAGACGTAGAGGCCGAGCATGTCCCGCTCGAAGGAGAGCTTCTCCCGCTTGTCCCACTCGGGGACGTCGGGGAGGACGAGCTCGAGACCGCCGGGTGCGCCGTCCTCACCCGAACCGCCGAACAGGTCGTACTGCCCGATCGCCTCGTTGCGCTTCAGCTCGATGACCTGGTCCACCGCGTCCTCGTGCGCCAGGACCAGCTGCCGGCGGGTGTGGCCGAGGGAGTCGAAGGCTCCGGCCTTGATGAGCGACTCGATCGTGCGCTTGTTGCACACGACCTGGGGAACCTTTTCCAGGAAGTCCTGGAAGGAGGTGAAGGCGCCCTTCTCCTCACGGGTGCTGATGATGGCGTCCACGACGTTGGCGCCGACGTTGCGGATCGCCGCCATGCCGAACCGGATGTCCTCCCCCACCGCGGCGAAGGTGCCGATCGACGAGTTGACGTCCGGCGGCAGCACGGTGATGCCCATGCGCCGGCACTCGCCCAGGTACAGGGCGGACTTGTCCTTGTCGTCGCCCACGCTCGTCAGCAGGGCCGCCATGTACTCCGCGGGGTAGTTGGCCTTGAGGTAGGCGGTCCAGTAGGAGACGAGCCCGTACGCCGCGGAGTGGGCCTTGTTGAACGCGTAGTCGGAGAAGGGGACCAGGGTGTCCCACAGCGCCTTGATCGCCGCGGCGCTGAAGCCGTTCTCCTTCATCCCGGCCTCGAAGCCCACGTACTCGGCGTCGAGGACCTCACGCTTCTTCTTGCCCATCGCCCGGCGGAGCAGGTCCGCCTTGCCGAGCGTGTACCCGGCCAGCTTCTGGGCGATCTCCATAACCTGTTCCTGGTACACGATCAGGCCGTAGGTCGTGCCGAGGATGGGTTCGAGTGCCTCCGCGAGCTCGGGATGCACGTACTCGACATCCTGCTGCTTGTTCTTGCGCAGGGCGTAGTTGATGTGGGAGTTCGCCCCCATCGGCCCGGGTCGGTAGAGGGCGCCGACCGCGGAGATGTCCTCGAAGTTGTCCGGTTTCATCAGGCGCAGCAGCGCCCGCATCGGGCCGCCGTCGAACTGGAACACGCCGAGGGTGTCACCGCGGCCGAGCAGCTCGTATGTCGCGGGGTCCGTCGGATCCTTGCTGAGGGCGTCCAGGTCGATGTCGACGCCCCGGTTCGCCGTCACGTTCTTGATCGCGTCGTCGAGGATCGTGAGGTTGCGCAGGCCGAGGAAGTCCATCTTGACCAGGCCCAGGCTCTCGCAGGTCGGGTAGTCGAACTGCGTGATGATCTGCCCGTCCTGCTCCCGCCGCATGATCGGGATCAGGTCGAGCAGGGGCTCGCTCGACATGATCACCCCGGCGGCGTGGACCCCCCACTGCCGTTTCAGGCCCTCCAGCCCACGGGCGGTGGAGACGACGCGCTGGGCGTCGGGGTCGCTCGCGTGCAGCTGGCGGAACTCCTCCGCCTCCTTGTAGCGCGTGTGCTCGGGGTCGAAGATCCCGGCCAGCGGGATGTCCTTGCCCATCACCGACGGCGGCATGGCCTTCGTCAGCTTCTCCCCCATCGCGAAGGGGTAGCCGAGGACCCGCGAGGCGTCCTTGAGGGCCTGCTTGGCCTTGATGGTCCCGTACGTCGCGATCTGGGCCACCCGGTCGTCGCCGTACTTCTCGGTGACGTACCGGATCACCTCGCCACGCCGGCGCTCGTCGAAGTCCACGTCGAAGTCCGGCATGGACATGCGCTCGGGGTTGAGGAACCGCTCGAAGATCAGACCGTGCTGCAGCGGGTCCAGGTCGGTGATCCGCATCGCGTAGGCGCACATCGAGCCGGCGCCGGAGCCTCGGCCCGGCCCGACCCGGACGCCGTTCTCCTTGGCCCAGTTGATGAAGTCCGCGACGACGAGGAAGTACCCGGCGTAGCCCTTCGAGACGATGACGTCGATCTCGAACTCGGCCTGCCTGCGCACCTCGTCGGGGACACCGCCCGGGTACCGGCGGTGCAGGCCGGCCTCGACCTCCTTGACGAACCAGGAGTGCTCGCTCTCACCATCGGGCACGGGGAAGCGGGGCATGAACCGGCCCTCGCCCTCGGTGAACCTGACGTCACAGCGCTCCGCGATGAGCAGCGTGTTGTCACACGCCTCCGGCAGGTCGCGCCACACCGTTCGCATCTCAGTCGCGGACTTCAGGTAGAAACCGTCGGAGTCGAACTTGAAGCGGTTCGGTTCCGACATGGTGGAGCCGGACTGGACGCAGAGCAGGGCCGAGTGTGCCTCGGCGTCCTCGGCGCGGGTGTAGTGCAGGTCGTTGGTGGCGACCAGCGGCAGGTCCAGCTCCTTGGCGAGTCGCAGCAGGTCGTCCCGGACGCGGCGCTCGATGTCGAGGCCGTGGTCCATCAGCTCGCAGAAGTAGTTCTCGGGGCCGAAGATGTCCCGGAACTCGGCCGCGGCCTTCAGCGCCTCCTCGTACTGGCCGAGCCGGATCCTGGTCTGCACCTCGCCGGACGGGCAGCCGGTGGTCGCGATGAGGCCGCCGCTGTAGGTGGACAGCAGCTCCCGGTCCATCCGTGGCTTGTAGAAGTGCCCCTCCATGCTCGCCAGGGACGCCAGCCGGAAGAGGTTGCGCATCCCGCCGGTGTTCTCCGCCAGCAGTGTCATGTGGGTGAAGGCGCCACCGCCCGACACGTCGTCCCGGCTGTCCGTCGAGGCGTCACCCCACCGCACCCTCGTCCGGTCGGATCGGTGGGTGCCCGGGCTGACGTAGGCCTCGACGCCGATGATCGGCTTCACGCCGTACTTCTGCCCCGTCTTCCAGAAGTCGTAGGCGCCGAAGACGAAACCGTGGTCGGTGGTGGCGATGGCCGGCATGCCCATCCGATCGGCCTCACGGAACAGGTCGTCCACCCGCGCGGCGCCGTCCAGCATCGAGTACTCGGTGTGCACGTGCAGGTGCACGAACTGATCCGAGCGCGACGACATGTGGGCACCCTCCAGGCACTCTCGATACGGGCCGAACGGCCAGCGGTGAACGGCCGGTTGTGGACGACCGGGGAAGACACCGATCGGTCACCGATCTGTGCGGTCGCGCGTGAGCGAGTCTAGGTGGCGGCACCGACAACGCGGAGCAGCCCCGCGTGTCGCAGCCCGTGTTGCTAGGTGCTGTCGCGGACCAGCTGCTCCAGGGCGCTCGTGAGGTCCTGGGGGTAGTCGCTGGTGAACCCGACCCACTGCGTCGTGCCCGGGTGGGTGAAGGCGAGCCGGCGCGCGTGCAGCCACTGGCGGGTGAGCCGGAGCCGCTTGGCGAGCGTGGGGTCCGCGCCGTAGGTGAGGTCCCCGACGCAGGGATGCCTGAGCGCCGCGAAGTGCACCCGGATCTGGTGCGTCCGGCCGGTCTCCAGGTGCACCTGCATCAGGCTCGCGGCCCGGAATGCCTCAAGCATCTCGTAGTGGGTGACGCTCGGCTTGCCCGTCGCCGTCACCGCCCACTTCCAGTCGGCAGCGGGGTGCCGGCCGATCGGGGCATCGATGGTGCCCGACGACGGGTCCGGATGACCCTGGACGACGGCGTGATAGATCTTCTCGACGGTGCGCTCCTTGAAGGCGCGCTTGAGGGCGGAGTAGGCGTGCTCGCTCTTGGCGACGACCATCACCCCGGAGGTGCCGACGTCCAGCCGATGCACGACGCCCTGCCGCTCCGCGGCACCCGAGGTGGCGATGCGGTACCCGGCGGCGGCGAGGCCGCCCACCACCGTGGGACCGGTCCAGCCCGGACTCGGGTGGACCGCCACCCCGACCGGCTTGTCGACGACGACGATGTCGTCGTCGTCGTGCAGCACCCGCATCCCGGGCACCGGCTCCGCGACGACCTCGACAGGACGGTCCGGCTCCGGGAGCTCGACCTCCAGCCAGCTGCCCGCCGTGAGCCGCTCCGCCTTGCCGACGACGCGCCCGTCCAGGGTCACGCCCCCGGCCTCGGCGACATCGGCCGCCTTGGTCCGTGAGAGTCCCAGCAGACGCGCGAGGCCGGCGTCCACCCTGTCCCCGTCCAGCCCGTCGGGAACGGGCAGGGACCGTGTCTCAGCCATCGCCCCGGGCGTTCGCCGCGTTGCGCTCGCGCACGCCGTCGACGCCGATCCCCAGCAGGCCGAGCAGGACGACGCACACCGCGGCCAGCGTGATCGCAGTGTCGGCGATGTTGAAGACCGGGAAGTCGACGAACCCGAACTCCAGGAAGTCCACCACGTGGCCCCGGCCGAACCCAGGCTGGCGGGTCAGCCGGTCGGTGAGGTTGCCGAGGGCGCCACCGAGCAGCAGACAGAGCGCCACCGCCCACCCACGGCTCCCCAACCGGGTCGCGACGCGGACGATGACGATGACGACGATGACGGCGAGAATGGTCAGCAGCCACGTGAGCCCGGTCGCGATCGAGAAGGCCGCGCCCGGGTTGTAGAGCAGCCGCAGGTAGAGCAGGCCGTCTAGGAGCTCCACCGGCTGGCCCACGGTCAGCTGCTGCTCGGCCTGCCACTTGGTGACCTGGTCGAAGGCGTACACCGTGACTGCGATCGCGGCGAGAACGAGGATGAGCGGACGGCGGCGGCGCGTGGTGCCGGTCTTCGCCCCTGGGGCTGGAGGGGCAGATGCCGCCGGCGCCCCGTTGTCGTCGTTGTCTTCCATCGCGGGTCAGCCTGCCATGCGACGAATGCGACCTGCCTCAGTGCCTCAGGCGGACTCGCCGCCAGCAGCAACTAGCGGAGGCTAGTGCGGCGCTACCGGCGTTCCTGCTCCTGCTTGCAGGTCACGCAGAGGGTTGCGCGCGGGAAGGCCTGCAGACGACGTTTGCCTATCGCGTTCCCGCAGGACTCGCAGGTGCCGTAGCTGCCCGCGGCGATCCGGCCGAGGGCACGGCGGGTCTGCCGGATGAGATCCCGGGTGTTGTTGGCGAGCGTCATCTCGTGCTCACGCTCGAACGCCTTGCTGCCCGTGTCCGCAGGGTCGTCGCCGGAGGCGTTGCTCGCGTCCTGGATGAGCTCGGCGATCTGCTCGTCCGAGAGAGCCAGCTCGGACAGCATCGTCTGCAGGTCGTGCTCGAGCTCCGCCCGGATCGCGGCCAGCTCCTCGTCGCTCCAGGGTTCCTCGTTGGAGCCGACCTGGAGCGAGGCGGCAGGTGGCTTGTGCCGCTGGCTCGTCGTCCTTGCCGTCGGCTTGCTCTGCTCCGGTTTCGCTGTCGCCGTCTTCGCTGTCGCCGCCTTGGCTCGTGTGTTCGTGGTCGTCGCCTTCTTCGTGAGCGAGGTCCTGGTGGTCGTGCTCTTGGTGGTCGTGTTCTTGGTGCTCGCCGTGGCCCGCGGCGTCCTCTTGGCTTCGGCTGTTTTCTTGCCTGGCGCTGCTTTTTTGACTGGCGCTGTCTTCTTGGCCGCCGGCTCCGTCGCCT
>JASBSH010000203.1 GCA_030149025.1 Actinomycetales bacterium
GGCGCTGCTGTCGGCGATCTCCTTCTGGATGTAGGCCTGCGAGGCCCAGTAGATGCCCCCCGACTCGGCGGCTTCCACGGTCGGGTCCTGCCGGTTCGGGTCGGTCAGGTCCGCCTCGCTGGTGGCACATCGCCACGATTCGCCCTGCACGCTCGGAGCGATCTGGATGCAGCCCAGGTAGGTGTGGCTCCAGGTGTGGTTGATCCACCCGAACTGGTCCTGCACCTGCAGGAACCTCGCGGTCAACGGGTCGCTGGCACCGGTGGGTTGCCCGCTGGCGTCCAGGACCTGGGTGCCGGAGGCGTTGAACGCGAAGTCCAGCTTGAAGTTGTTGGCGTTCTGCCAGGCCACCGCCCGGTCCACCTCCGCGGGGGTCATCCGGATGTCGGTGGTGGTGACGGTCGGGTCGACGCAGTTGTCGCCGGGGGTGCAGTTGCCGTCCACGCTCCAGCGAGCGTCGCCGATCAGGGTGTCGTCGATGTTCACCGCCAGGTAGTTGCGCTGGTAGCCCAGGTGCACCCCGCGGGTCAACCAGGTCACGATCCCCGGTGCGATCGCGTTCCACCACTGCATGTACGGGTTGACCCCGGCGGTGAACGTCAGCTCCTCTCGTCCGCCCTCGGTGTAGACGTTCGCCAGCGCCCCGCTCAGCTCGCCCTGCTGCACGCTGAGCAGTGGGGTGACGCTGGCCCCGGGGGGCACGGTGGCGGCGGGCTGGGCGAAGTACACCCAGCTCTCGGCAACGGTGGGATTGATGTCGTCGATTGGGATCGGGCCGCGCAGGTAGGAGAACGGCCCGGAGGCGCCGGCCGCGGTGAGGGTGACCTGGCCGCCGTCACCGGCGGCCGACCCAGGCGTGGTGGTGGTGTCGAACCCCGGCGCGCCGGGCCAGTCATAAGAGTTGATCTGCCGGACGCCGTAGCGCACCTCGTAGGCCGCCAACGCCTCCAGCTCAGCGGTCGCCAGCGACTTGACCGAACCGGTGCCGGCCCGGTTCGGCAGCACCACGCCCTGGTAGTTGCCGGTGCCGGTGGCCGCGTCCTCCAGGAAGGCCGCGTCGATCACCGGTCGGCCCGCAGCGCCCAGATCCACCGTGGTGTAAGGGACACCCTCGCGGTCCAGCTGGGCGGCTATCGCGGTGGCGTTGGTGAACGTTCCGCTGTCGGTGACCAGTAGCACCTTCAGCTGCACGCGTTCCGGTGCAGCCGCCGTCGCGGTGGCGGACAGCAACGTCACCACCAGGAGTGCCGACAACACTGCAGCGAGGACGAATCGTAAGGAGGGTGTGGAAACACGCATGCTAATCAGTCGCCTTCGATAGGTGCCAATGTGCGGAAAGATACGTGACATCGTGACGCTGTGTGGACACTTTCCAAGATTTCCGCCCGGAGGCTGCTCATCAACTACGCAACGTCACGCATGGTGGTCAGTCCGTGCACGCTACGCGCCACGCGTCGAGATCCCACCGCTTGAGAATCGAGGAGAAGCCGAGGTTCCTGGTCGCCCGACAGAACGCGTCGGGGGTCATCTGGTACTCGGCGTGCAAGACGGCCTTGCCGGCCCTGACGAACGGCAGCAGGGTGTCGCACTCGTTGTACTGCAGGCACTCCTCGTTCACGGCGAAGTCGAAGTCATTGACCAGGGCCGCCGCCTGCTCCACGTCGTTCTTGAGCCCGACGCCCATGCCGCGCTCGCGCACCGCCCTGGCCACCCAGCGGTTGAACGACAGCTGGTCCTGCGCAGTCAGCGGGAACCCGCTGTCGTTGGCGTACGCGTCCACGTTGTCCGGTTCGACCGCGTCGAACCCCTTGTCCCGGCACTCGTCGAACCGAGCCTGCAGGATCGGGCCGAGCACGTCGAGACGGCGGATGTCGACCCATCGCTCATCCGGCCAGTCCTCGAGCGGACTGCCGAGCACGCCCTTCGGGTAGGCCCCGGCGTCGCCCCGGTAGGCCTCCCAGGTGCCCACGCTCACGTAGCAGATGACACGCCGGCCTTTCGCGTGCAGCTGGTCGATGACCTTCTGCGGCGTCTGCCAGTCCACGTCGTAGACCGGTACGTCGACGGACGTGTCCACGTCACCCGACAGCTGCCACTGCCACTGCTGTCCGGGCGAGGGTGACCATCGTCCGGAAGCTGGTGCACGTCCCGGCGCGGGCTTCGATCCTCCCCCCGGCGGGGGCGCCGTCCGTCTGGGTGCCGGTGTCGCCCCCCGGCCCGGCGTCGTCCCCTGTGTCGGCGGCCCCTGAGCCGGTGTCGTGCGTCCTTGGTCCGGTGCCGTTCCCCCGGCCGTCGTCGACGGCCCTTGCGACGGGACCGGCGCGCCCGAGGCGGAAGAACTGTCCGGGGTGGCGGAGGAGGTCTCGCGGCTGTTCACGTTTGCTGCCTCCCTGCTGGTGGCGCCGTCATCTGCCGAACACCCGAGGAGCGCGACGGCGAGCGACATCGCCAGCGCCACGTCCCGGGTCCTGCGGCGTGCTGTCACCGGTCCGGTCATCGCGCGCACGGATGTCGATGCACCCACGGATTTCGATACACGCACGGAGCTCCTTCGATCTGATTCGTATGGGCTTCGGTATGGGGCTTCAGCTCTTGCTGGCCCGTTCGTCGGCATGGCAGGTCAAAAGAGCGTGGCGAGCGTGCGGTCCGGCTGACGCACGAGCCTCACCACCGGGACCAGGGCCGCCAGCAGCGCGACCACCGCGGCGACGAGCAGCGCCTGACCAGCCAGGAACGCCGGCCCGTTCACGACGAGCGCGGCACTCGTGAGCGCGGCGCCGACCGTCAACAGTGCCCCGCCGAGGCGGGAGAATCCCTCCAGCAGAGAGGCGAGGAACCCGACCAGCCCGAACGCACCCAGCCCGAGGAGCAGGCGCAGCAGCTGCGTCTCGTTCGTCGCATCACCGCGCAGGACCAGGAACGTCACCGCCGAGGCGACCCCGGTCCCGAGTACGAGCCGGCCGACGGCGCCGAGGACGATCGAGGCGAAGACCCGCCAGTTACGTCTGCTGGTCCGGTCACGGAGCTGTGTGGAAGCCAGCGCCGACAGCAGGATCGTCCAGATCCGGTCCAGGTGGTGTCCCGCCCAGAGCGTGCCGAGCAGGGCCGGCACGAGGGCGATCACCGGGAAGGGCCTCGTGCTCGACCACTCCACCGACGGGTCGATGATGATCAGTGTGCCCAGCAGTGCGCCGATGAGGGCTGAGGGCAGGCTCCGCCGCCACGGTGTCGGACGCTCCTTGCGCAGCGGTGAGGTCAGCAGCGCAGCGGTCACGGCGACTGCGGTGAGGACGACCACCAGTGCGATGTCGACGACCACGTCGATGCCCAGCAGGAGCCCGGCCATGGCGATCACGAGGGCCGCTCCATAGGCGACACCCCATCCCCGGACCACCACGACGAGCCCTCCGACCCAGGTCACGACGAGAGCCCCCGGCAGCGCGACGTCGGGATTCAACGCGAGGGCGGCCAGCACGACGAGGACGCCGGCTGCCCCGATGGCGAGGACTCCCCGGTCCTGACGCAACCGGCCGATACCGCCCGCCCCGGTCAGGTACCGGCGCCGCAGCAACCATTGCAGGCCGATGCTGACCGGCAGGGCGATCTTCCAGGCGCGCGCGGTGGATTCCGGCCCCAGCGCGGACGCCAGGGGCGCGACCCAGGCCGTCGTCGCCAGCAACGTGGCGATGAGCCCGATGACCTCGAGCTTGGACACCTTGTTCAACGACCCTGTCGGTCTGTCCAGGTCGTGCGGCGTTCGGTGCCCTGCACCGAGAGCCGCCGGTGAGATCAGCCGTAGTGCGGCGCGTGCGGTGAGGCCGCCCCAGGCCTCGAGAACCACCGTCGCCTCGAGCGCGTCACGTGCCGGCCGCCCAAGGCCGGCACGGACCCGTGCGGCCGCCTGGCTCGCTGTGATCCTCACGGCGTCACCCCGTCCACGGCGGGGCTGATGTGGGGTGCGGACGTGATGTGGGGTGCGAAGGAGTGCAGCAGCATGTCGTAGCCCTCGAGGCAGCGTTCCTGACCGAACAGGCGGCGCACCCGTGCGTGTCCCCGGCGTCCCAGCCGGGCGCTGAGCCCCGGGTCCTTGAGCAGCGTGGTGACGGCGTCAGCCAGACCCGTCACATCACCGGGAGGGGCGGTCATCCCCGCACCCAGCATCGCGTCCAGGACACCGCCGACGTTCGTCGTCACCACGGGTCGACCCTGTGACAGCGCCTCGAGCACCGACATCGGGAACCCTTCGGAGATGCTGGTCATCAGGACGACGTCTGCATCGCGGACCACCATGCTCGGCTCCCGGGTGGGGCCCATGAAGTGGAAGCACCCGTCCAGCCCGAGGTGCTCGTGCATGCGTCGGCACGTGCCTGCGTACTCCTCCTGCCCCTCCGGAACCGGGCCGTAGTGGCGGAACGTGACGTCTGGGACACGGTCCCTGACTGCAGCGGCGACCCTCAGCATCGTGATGACGTCCTTGAGCGGGTCGAGGCGTCCGACGCTGACGACGGTGCGGTTCAGGGGCGGGGGGGCAGGGTCGGCGGGTGTGGGCACGCCGTTGGGGATGGTGACGATGGCGTCGGCCTGCGCCCCGAGGGCCTCCTCCCAGGGGGCGTTGGCCGCCGCGACCGGTGCCACGACGTCCGCTATGGCGTACGTGAGCCGGGTGAAGCCACGCGCCAGCCGTGTCTTGACGAACGCGGCGGCCGGCGAGTCCACGGAGCGGATCGAGGCGAGGTAGGCCTCGCGCACGTAGATCCCGTGCTCGGCGAGAACGACGCCGGTTCCGGCCAGGGCCTTGTCGACGGCAGCGGGGACGGCGCTCCATCCGTCGGCGGTGACGAGGGAGACGTCGGCGGCCGGTGTCGGGGCAGCCGCCGTACGCGCCACCCAGGAGAGCGTCTGGTACAGCTGGATCGCGCGGTTCAGGTCGAGCGGCGGCGTCGGACCGATCTGTTCGTGCTGCTCGCCGAGCACGTCAGCGAGCTCCGACACGTACCGGTCCCACGTGCCCTCGTCGCGAAACGAGGGGACGATCGCCCTGGGGTTCTGCCGGCACCACACCAGGGCCGGGACGACGTCGAGCGGGTCAGTGCTCCAGCCGAGCAACCCCCGGACCAGCTCCGCGGCCAGCGACGTGCGGACCCTGCTTCGCCGCTCCCTGCGGTACCGTCCCACCGAAGCGTCCGCGCCCCAGAGCAGGACGTGGCCGGCCATCCGGGCGTTCGGGGGCAGCTCGACCGCGGACGTTGCCAGGTTGCCGCCGGTCAGGGCGAACACGTCCCAGTCGATGTGCGGCAGTCCGCGGACCAACAGGTCGCACCAGGTCGTGACCCCGCCGACGACGAAGGGGTAGGTGCCCTCCGTGTGCATCAGGACCCGTAGCCGCTCCGGTTCATCGGTGACTGCCGGCAGGTCCTGGGATTGTGCTACCGCGACCACTGCTCGGCCACCGCCCCCCCGGTGAGGCTGAGGCTGAGCGACGTCCCTGCCTCGGCATGCTGCCACCCGGACCGGGTGCCGGCGTACGGTTCCCCGAATGCCTCTCGCCGTGCCCACCCGCGCCGGACGTAGGTGCCAGCCGGAACGGTGAGCGGGAAATGGACCTCCGACGTGCTGGCGATCACGACCTCCCCGTTGCTCACCCACGACTCGACGTCGCCGCGCTGCAGCGCCTCGGCCCAGGACGAGCGCCTCAGCAGCTCCGCCGCGACATCGTCCATCGAGAGGTTCAGCAGGGGCGCGGTCTCGGCCACCAGGCTGTAGTACAAATCCAGCGCGTGCTCCAGCAGGCGAAGGATCAGGCGATCCCCGACCAGGTTCGACTGGTGGGCGAACACCGGGCTCGGGTCGTTGCTCAGCATGTGTCGCAGACAGATGGCGTTCTCCCTGTCGAGGAAGTCCGCGGGTGTCTCGACCGGGGCCACGACGCCGTCGTAGACCCGGTTGTAGCTGTCGATGAGCCCTTCCCACGTGGTGGTGTGGGCGAACACGTTCGTCGGATGTCGCGACACCGCGGCGGCCGACCCGACCGTCGTCCTCGGGTCTCCGCGGGAGGCGTCCGTCGCGATCGCGGTGATCCCCGTCCGTTCGAGCGCCTCGGGGAGGTACGGGTTGTCCAGTCCGGAGTGGCCGCCGGTCACGAGGGCCGTCGGGCTCGGCGAAAGCCCGACCTCCTGAGCCCAGACCAGGTTCTTCTCGATCTCGGTGCACAGCGTGGTGACGTCCTGCCAGCGCGGCGACCCACCTTCACGGGGCACCATGCCGAGGTGCAGGTGGCTCCACGTGTGGTTCAGCCACCGGAACTCGGCCTGGTTCTCCAGGAGCGACGCGGTCAGCGGGTCTCCGGCACGGGCCCCGTACCCGTTGAAGGCCAGGTCCAGCGTGAAGACGTGCCGATGCTGCCAGGCGATGACCGCGTCGACGTCAGCGGGCGTCATGCGCACCGTCTGCGCCCGCGCCACTTCGTCCGCCGAGCACCAGTCCGGCGCAAGGGAGTTCGGAAGCAGCACGTCATCGACATGGCAGGCCAGATAGGACCGGCTCATCCCCAGGTGGCAGCCTTGGGTGACCCAGGCCAGCAGCCCACGGCTGAGCAGCCGCCAGTGGACCATGTGCTGGTCGTAGTTCACTGCGAGGAGGAAGGTCTCGAGCCCGTCGGCTGCGTGGACGCCGGCCAGGACGCCACCTTCGGCGGACCGCAGCCACGGGGTGAAGGAGTCGCGGTCGAGCGTACTGGTCGGGTACCCGTACGTACCCGCTGGGATCGGCACCGTCCCGGTCAGGTACGGCAGGCCGGCGTGTCCTTCCGGCGTCAAGGAAGCCTGCTCCGGGCCGATCTGCTGGCCCTCCACCTCGACCACCCCGTAGGCGGCGCGGGGAAACTCGAAGCCGCACACCTGACGGACGCCGAACTCGCGCCGGTAGTCTGCGAGGTCGGGCAACGAGCTCCAGTAGGTGGAGGTGTCGTTCGTCAGGACCACGGCGTTGTACCGGCCGTGGCCGGGGCCGCGCAACAGGTCCGCGGGGCGCAGGGGGTTGCGGCCAGGACGGAACACGTCATGGGGGACGCCGACAGCTGCCAGCTCGGCGAGCCAGGCACGGCTGGTAGGCGTCTCCTCGGTAGGGGCGATGACGAGGACCCGTAGATCCACGGCAAGACCCTTCCTGCCGCCCACCCGGCTGGTTCTCGTGGCCATGCTGAGGGTCACAGCTCGCCGTCCCGTCGGTTGTTGCCGCCCGCGCCTGCCATGTCGTTCATCCGCGTACCCATGTCACGACGCGCTCGCCCCGTTGAGGACGTTGCCCGCCGCCGCGTCCACCCGCGGCGAGGGGATGGGGAGAATCTCCTCGTCCTCGACCTCGCCGTGCTCACCCCGGGGATGCACGCGTCTTTCGGCGTTGCGCACCTCGACGTGGCCCAACGGTTCGCCAGCAGGGGTCGCGCCGGCGCCCCGGCGGTCGGTGACGCGCCGGTCGATCTCCATCGGGGACGACGCCAGCGTGAGCTGACGCTTGGTCTGCTCGGCAGCCACGATGAGGCTTTCGAGGGCGTCGAGCACCGCGCGGCGAGCGCTCTCGACTTCAGCACGGATGTGCTCCGCCTCGTCGCTGCCGCCCTCCACACCCAGAGCCTCGGTGCGGGCGCGGAGCTCGGCGACGACGGCGGCCACACTCGTCGGGCGTTGCCGCTCCAAGCGCAGCCGCATGTTCTCCTGCCGAAGGCGGTCGATCTCCTTCGCGAGCGCCGACTCCTCGTCGCCACCGCGGCGAAGCCCCGGAAGCCATCGCAGCATTTGAGTCCCCCTTAACCCTCCGTGCCGACATTGACGTAATGAACAGGACGTTAGCGTGGTCTGTGCCGTCGTTGTCACGGCTTTGCGATGCTTGGGGGAGCTTAACGTTAAAACGAGTACGCACCGTAATGGACCTGCTCGTGTGTGTGATCATGCTGGGTCGACCGTGGCGGCTGGGCCGAAACGGCTGCGAAGGGTCGTCCCCTTGTCGCAAAGTGGCGACAACCACCAACGCAGCGGTGAGGAGCAGCGACATGGACCGCAAGGGTTGGACGCCGATGGACGATCTCTCCCTGACCGTGCAGTGCCCCGAGTGCGGGCAGCCACCGGGACTGATGTGCCGGGTGCAGGTCGGGCCCCTGAGCGGCCACCCGACGCTCTGGCCGCATGTGCAGCGGATCAACGCCCCGTCGCTTCGCGGTGGCGTGCCGCTCCCGAGACAACCGGAGGCAGGCCGTGCCGCCGGGGACGTGTCGTCCGTGTCGTCCGCGACGTCCGTGTCGTGACGCCCGGGCATGGCTCCGCCGCCAGGTCGGACCCTTGCCGACGTCTCGGTCACGTGATCACCGTGGTGAATGGCGGGCAGGCCCCGTCAGTAGGGTGGAGCGATGACCTACACGCTGGTCCTGCTCCGCCACGGCGAGAGCGACTGGAACGCCAAGAACCTGTTCACCGGCTGGGTCGACGTGCCCCTGTCCGAGAAGGGCGTTGCGGAGGCCGAGCGGGGCGGGGAGCTGCTCGTCGCCGAGAACCTGCTGCCCGATGTCGTGCACACCTCGCTGCTGCGCCGGGCGATCTCCACCGCCAACATCGCGCTCGACGTCGCCGACCGGCACTGGATCCCGGTGCGGCGCGACTGGCGGCTCAACGAGCGGCACTACGGCGCGCTGCAGGGCAAGAACAAGAAGCAGACCCTGGAGCAGTTCGGCGAGGAGCAGTTCATGACCTGGCGCCGGTCGTACGACGTGCCGCCGCCCCCCATCGATCCTGGCAGCGAGTTCAGCCAGTTCGGTGACCCCCGCTACGGCGACCTCGGTTCCCAGATGCCGCACACCGAGTGCCTCAAGGACGTGGTGGCGCGCATGCTGCCCTACTGGGAGTCCGGCGTCGTCCCGGACCTGAGGGCCGGTAACACGGTTCTCCTTGCGGCACATGGGAACTCGCTTCGCGCGCTGGTGAAGCACCTGGACGACATCTCCGACGAGGACATTCCCGGCGTGAACATCCCGACGGGTATCCCGCTGCTCTACGAGCTGGACGAGTCGATGAAGCCCGTCACCCGGTACGGCCGCTACCTCGATCCCGACGCCGCCGCCGAGGCGGCTGCCGCCGTGGCCGCACAGGGACGGCGCTGAACCGGGTTTTCATGATCACCGGGCAGAGTGGGCGCACAGTGGGCGCACACTGATGGAGCCGGGCGCTGAGGCGCGCGGACGTGCGGACGTGCGGACGTGCGGATCAAGAGCCGGGCGCTGGCTCGATCCCGCACGTCTCCGACAGCTGATCCTGCAACCGCTGCTGGGCGGGGGCGAGGTCTCGCTGCGGGTGCTCGCGGCTGATCCGGCTCAGCTCGTCGGCGGCCTGCTGCACCGCTGCCGGTGACGAGCTCTCGAACTGGATGGCATCCAGCTCCGCGTCGATCGCGCCCCAGTAGCCGCTGACCAGCTCCAGGTCCCTCCTCTGGGCGGGGTCGAGCTCCGGCGTCGCCGCGTTGCTCACCGCGCTCCAGTACTCCGCGGCCTGCCGGCTGGCGACGACCAGCGTGACCGTGAAGGCCCGTGCGTCCGTGCGGTCGATGCCCAGTCGGGACAGCTCCTCGCCGCTGGCGTCGTTGAGGTCCTGCTGTGCGGCGGCGACCGCGCCGCAGTCGAACGGGCCGCTCGTACCCGACGCCGAGCCGGACGGGGACGACGACACGCCCGTCGACGTCCCGGCCGCCGGTGACCCCGTCGTCACGGGGGACGAACGACTCGGCTGCGTGGCGGCGTCCGGCTCGTTGCTCGTGCCCTGACCGGTGCACCCGGTGAAGGTGAGCAGGACGGCAGCTGCGCCGGTCGCCGTCCTGATCCTCACGGGCTCAGACGCTACCGGTTCGCGGAGTGCGGCTCCTCCTCGCCGGTGACCAGGAACTCCACCCGCTGCGCGATGTTGACGGCGTGGTCCCCGAACCGCTCGAAGTAGCGGCTGAGCAGGGTGATGTCGACGATCGCGCCCGGGCCGACCTCCGCGCCGAGCTCGACGAGGAGGCTGAACATCTGGCGGTGCAGCTCGTCGAGCTCGTCGTCGTCCTGCTCGAGCTGGGCGGCGAGGGCGAGGTCGCGTGTACGGATCACCTCAGATGCCTTGTGCGCCACCGCTTCTGCCACCTCACCCATTCGGGCGACGACGCTCCGCACCTGCTCGGGTACCGCCGGCTTCGGGTAGCGAAGGCGCGCGACCTGGGCGACGTGGCGCGCGAGGTCGCCCATCCGCTCGAGGGTCATGCTCATGCGCAGCGTCGAGACGACCACGCGCAGGTCGGTCGCCACCGGCTGCTGCTGGGCGAGCAGGACGACGGCCCGGTTGTCGAGCTGGCGCTGCAACGCGTCGATCTCCGCGTCACCGGAGATGACCTTCTCAGCCCGGGCGAGATCCGGCTCCAGCAGAGCCCTCGTGGCCTCGCCCATCGCCGTGCCGACGAGGTCGGCCATCTCCACCAGGCTCTCGGCGAGGTGGTCGAGCTCTTGGTGGAACGCCGAACGCATCTGCTTCCCTTCATCGAACGGTGGCCGCAGGTTGGCAGCCCCGGGTAAACCGCGCGCGCCACCAAGGTGAACACAAGTGAACGCCAGGTGAAGGCTCGGCTCTGGAACGGGACATTGTCCAGGGCGGTTCCCGGTTCGCCATACGCTGGCGGTCATGGACCCGCTCACGTTGGCGACGGCGGTCATGCTGGCCGTGCTCGTCGTCGTCGCGGGCCTCCTCGCGTTCCGGGTGAGCGAGCGACAGCAGCGTGCGGCGCCGCCCGAGCCCGAACCTGCCCTCCCGCCCGGCGTGGGCAAGGTGCTCGCGGTACTCCGCTCCGCGGCGGTCGTGCTGGACGAGGCGGACCGGGTCGTTCGCTCCAGCCCGGCCGCGCACGCCATGGGGATCGTGAAGCGCCAGGACGTCGCCCACCCGCCTCTGGTGGAGATGGTCCGATCCGTCCGTCGTGACGGGGAGATCCGGGAGGGTGAGCTGAGGCTTCCGAGAGGTCCGCTCGGAACCGGCGTCGTCGTCGTCCACGCCCGCGTCGCCCCGCTCGGGCCGAAGCACGTGCTGCTGCTCGTCGAGGACCGGACCGAGGGGCACCGGGTCGAGGAGGTCCGTCGCGACTTCGTCGCGAACGTGAGCCACGAGCTGAAGACGCCGGTCGGTGCCATGGCGCTGCTGAGCGAGACGATCCTGGAGGCCGCCGACGACCCGGAGGCCGTGAGGCGGTTCGCGCAGCGGATGCAGGCGGAGTCGGACCGGCTGAAGCACCTCGTGCAGGACATCATCGACCTGTCGCGCGTGCAGGGCGGTGAGCCGATCGAGGAGCCGGTACCGGTCGCGATCGACGGGGCCGCCGGTGTCGTCGCGGAGGCGGTCGACCGCAGTCGCCTGATGGCCGAGGAGCACCACATCGAGCTCGAGGCGGGGGAACCGCAGGGCGCGTCCCACTTGCGGGTGCTGGGGGACAGAGGGCTGCTGGTGACGGCCGTGCGCAACCTTGTGGACAACGCGATCCGGTACTCCGAACCCTGGAGTCGCGTGGGGATCGGTGTGCGTCTCGTGGGCGAGGGGGACGGGGGCGCGATGGACGGCGGTGCGCGCGGTGAGGCGCGCGGGTCCGGTGAGGTCGTCGGGTCCGGCGAGGTCGTGGGGTCCGGTGAGGTCGTCGAGATCGCCGTGACCGACCAGGGCATCGGGATCGCCGAGGATGAGCAGTCGAGGGTCTTTGAGCGGTTCTACCGGGTGGACCCGGCCCGGTCACGGCAGACCGGTGGTACGGGCCTGGGTCTGAGCATCGTCAAGCACGTCGCCGAGCGGCACGGAGGTGAGGTCACCGTGTGGAGCGAGCCCGGGCACGGGTCCACCTTCACGCTGCGGCTGCCGGGCCTGGCGGCCGGAACCCGACGTCGTGATCACGAAGCTCCCGTCAGCGGGAACGGCCAGGCAAGGAGCGTGCGGAGTTGACCCGGATCCTGCTCGTGGAGGACGAGGAGTCGTTCAGCGACCCGCTCTCCTACCTGCTCCGGAAAGAGGGGTTCGAGGTCGTGGTGGCGGAGACCGGGACGGGTGCGCTGGAGGAGTTCGACCAGCACGGCGCCGATCTCGTCCTTCTGGACCTGATGCTGCCCGGGGTGTCCGGCACGGAGGTCTGTCGGCAGCTGCGGCAGCGCAGCAACGTGCCGGTGATCATGCTGACCGCCAAGGACAGTGAGATCGACAAGGTCGTCGGTCTCGAGCTCGGGGCGGACGACTACGTCACCAAGCCGTACTCGTCGCGGGAGCTGGTGGCGCGGGTTCGAGCGGTGCTGCGCCGCGGGAGCGGTGAGGGCGAGGAGCTGCTGCCGTCGGTGGTCGAGGCCGGCCCCGTACGGATGGACGTGGAACGCCACGTCGTGACCGTCAACGGCGACCAGGTTGCGTTCGCGCTCAAGGAGTTCGAGCTGCTCGAGATGCTGTTGCGCAATGCGGGCCGGGTGCTGACGCGGGGGCAGCTGATCGACCGTGTGTGGGGGTCGGACTACGTCGGCGACACCAAGACGCTCGACGTCCATATCAAGCGTTTGCGGAGCAAGGTCGAGCCCGACCCGTCGGCGCCGAAGCACCTGGTGACCGTGCGTGGGCTCGGGTACAAGTTCGAGGCGTAGGCGGCTGCGGAGGCGGCGTTCAGGCGTTGGTGCTGAGGGCCGCCGCGGCGCTAGGAACGCCACTGAGTGCCGCCGCGGCGGGGGCGGTCCCCGGGATCAGGACGTCGCGTTCGGCGTCGGCACGAGGGTCGCGTACTCCGGCAGCGTGCCGTCCAGGACGGGGATGTCGAACGTCTGGGGCTGGCCTCCGGTGGCCACCTGAACGCTGACCAACTCCCCGGGCCGTGCGTTCAGTGAGGTCACGCGCACCTGCTGGTCCCCCTCGGGGCCGATGGTCACCGTGTCGTTGCCCTGCACGGGAATTCGCGCGTCGAGACCGTCGCCGCTGATGGTGACCGTGACGTTGTCGCGGCTGTTGTTGGCGACGGTGGCGACCAGGCTCGCCGGTGCCCCGTTGCCTTCCGACACGAGCAGAGCGTTCACGATGTCGACGCCGTCGATGCTGGTCTGCGTGCCGTCGCTCGGCGCGTACTGCAGCGTCGTCGTCTGTTGGCTCAGCGCCATGCAACCGGACAGCCCGACGACGGAAACGACCGCCGCGGCGGCGAGCACGAGCAGACGGGGCATGCGCTTCACTGCGACTCCTCGACAGGCGAACGGACTGCCCGCACACCCTACCGGTGGCCGGTTTCTCCGCTCTAGGACGTCACGCGAGAGCACGCGAAGGGCCGTCTTGTCAACCCCTCCCGAACACCGTTTGTGGCCCTGACCTGCGCAAACGTTCAGATGGTCCGGTCAAGGAGTCACTGCGACGTGTTATCCTGGAGTCCGCGAAAGGGGATAAGAGCACATGGCGTTCAAGGTCGGTGAGACGGTTGTGTACCCCCACCACGGGGCAGCACTGATCGAGGAGATCAAGAAGCGGACCATCAAGGGTGAAGAGAAGCTCTACCTCAAGCTGAAGGTGGCCCAGGGTGACCTGACCATCGAGGTTCCCGCCGAGAACTGCGACCTGGTCGGCGTCCGCGACGTTGTCGGCCAGGAAGGCCTCGAGCGGGTCTTCGAGGTGCTGCGCCAGCCTTACACGGAGGAGCCGACCAACTGGTCGCGCCGGTACAAGGCGAACCTCGAGAAGCTCGCCTCCGGTGACGTGATCAAGGTGGCCGAGGTCGTGCGCGACCTGTGGCGCCGCGACCAGGACCGTGGCCTCTCCGCCGGCGAGAAGCGCATGCTCGCCAAGGCGCGGCAGATCCTCGTCTCCGAGCTCGCGCTCGCTGAGAAGACCGAGGAGACCAAGGCCGAGGCCATCCTCGACGAGGTTCTGGCTAGCTGAGCAGCAGCCCGGGTGGCGGTGGTCCTGCCGCCGCTGCGACCACTGCTTGCATCATCGTCGCCGCCGGCAGCGGCACCCGCCTCGGCGCCGATGTGCCCAAGGCCTTCGTGCAGGTCGGGGGCCGGGCCTTGGTGGAGCACGCGATCGAACGCGCCCTGGACAGCGGCGTCATCGAGGAGATCGTCGTGGTCGTCCCACCGGGCCCGGAGTTCCTCAGCGACCTCACCACCCATCTGCGTGTGATCATGCAGTCGCGCCACCAACTGGTCCGCGCGGTGCCTGGCGGGCCGACCCGGCAGGCATCCGTCCAACGCGGTCTTGAAGCGCTCGCCGCACGTCCGGACGTCGTCCTGGTCCACGACGCCGCCCGTTGCTTCGCGCCCCCCGAGATGTTCGCGCGCGTGACCGCAGCCATCGACGGAGGCGTGCGTGCCGTCGTCCCCGTCGTTCCGGTGACCGACACGATCCGGGCCGTCGACGGCGCGAACGTCGACCGCAGCCGGCTGCGCGCCGTCCAGACCCCGCAGGGCTTCACGCGGGACGTGCTCACGCTCGCCCACCAGAACGCAGCGGCGCACGCCGACGACGAAGCGCTCGCGGCGACGGACGACGCCGGGCTCGCCGAACGCGTGGGCGAGAAGGTGCATCTCGTGGACGGCGACCCGCTGGCTTTCAAGGTCACCTCACCTCTCGATCTGCTCCTGGCCGAGGCGCTGGTGGACTCCGGAGCGGTCACGTGACCGGGCGCGCGGCGCTGCCCCGGACCGGGATCGGCGTCGACGTGCACCGGTTCGCCGACCCGGCCGCCGGGCGCGAGCTGTGGGTCGCGGGGCTGCTGTGGGCGGGTGAGCCGGGGCTCGAGGGGCACTCGGACGCGGACGTTGCCGCCCACGCGGCGTGCGACGCCCTCTTCTCGGCCGCCGGCATCGGGGACCTCGGGCAGCACTTCGGGACGTCGCGGCCGCAGTGGGCGGGTGCCTCCGGGTGCGCGCTGCTCACCGAGGCCGCGCGGCTCGTGCGCGACGCCGGCTACGAGATCGGCAACATCGCCGTCCAGGTGATCGGCAACCGGCCACGCATCGGCACCCGCCGTGTCGAGGCGGAGGCGGTGCTGGCGCGGGCGTGCGGGGCGGCGGTGTCGGTTTCGGGGACGACCACGGACGGGCTCGGGCTCACCGGGCGCGGTGAGGGTGTCGCGGCGATCGCGACGGCTCTGGTGGTGCCGCGCCGTTAGCCAGCGGTGAGCCGGGAGCCAAAGAGGGAGAAAGAAGCAGCATTGTTCGGTGGTCGGCCGGCGTGCGACCGGCGTACCGTCGGGCGTGGGGGGAGCAGCGAGGGTCACGCATCCCCTGGGAGCGACGATGGGCGACAAGTCACCGCGTCATTCGACGTCGAAGAAGTCCGGTAAGTCGTTGAAGCAGAAGCGGGCTGCGAAGAAGGCGAAGAACGTCGCCAGGTCGAACATGGACTTCATCGCCGAGGCGAGACGGCACTGACGGGCACCACGCACTACGCGCGCAGACGGGCGTCAACCCTCACCAGAGGGGCACCACCGGCAGTAACGGCCGGTCCTGCGAGCCGCTCTCGCCGACCTGTGCGACGTCCGGCACACGACACGCGGGCGTGTTGCGGGCCGAACGTCGCACAGAACGGGTTGGGGATCGGGCCGGGGCGCACAGAACGGGTTGGGACCGGGCTGGGGCGCACAGAACGGCGCGGACGGACCTCCGGGACGACTGCCCGCCGCCCGCGGGTCAGTGCCCGCGGTCGATCCACTCCTGCAGGTGCGGTGCTTCGTCCCCGATGGTGGTGTCGTCGCCGTGCCCGGTGCGCACGACGGTCTCGGGCGGTAGGGCCAGCAGCTTGTCCTTGATGGACCCGATGATGACCTCGAAGCTGCTGAAGGACCGTCCGGTGGCGCCGGGGCCGCCCTTGAAGAGCGTGTCGCCGCTGAACACCGTGTGCAGCGCCGGGGCGTAGAAGCACACGGCGCCGGGGGCGTGCCCGGGGGTGTGCAGCACGTGCAGCTGGACGCCGGCCACGTCGATCACCTGCCCGTCGGCCAGGTCGGTGTCGGGCTTTCGGCCGGGGTGGGTCAGCTCCCAGACCGGCGCGTCGTCCGGGTGCAGCGCGATCGGTGCACCGGTCAGCTCGGCCAGCTCGGGCGCGACCCGCACGTGGTCGTCGTGGGCGTGGGTGCACAAGATCGCCTTGACGGTGCGCCCGGCGACGGCGTCGGCGATCGCCCTGGCGTCGTGCGGGGCGTCGATCACCACGCACTCGTCGTCGTTGCCGACGATCCATACGTTGTTGTCCACGTCCCAGGTGCCGCCGTCGAGGCTGAACGTGCCCGACGTGACCACGTGGTCGACGCGGGCAGTCACTTGGCGACCTTGTCGCCGGCCTCGGCGTTGCTGTCGACGTTGTTGCTGTCGACCACGACGACCGAGCGCAGCACCTCCCCGGTGTGCATCTTGTCGAAGGCCGCCTCGACGTCGCCCAGACCGATGGTCTCGGTGACGAACGCGTCCAGGTCGAACCGGCCCTGCAGGTACAGGTCGATCAGCATCGGAAAGTCCCGCGAGGGCAGGCAGTCCCCGTACCAGGACGACTTCAGCGACCCACCGCGGCCGAAGACGTCGATCAGCGGCAGCTCGATCTTCATGTCCGGGGTCGGGACACCGACCAGCACCACCCGACCCGCCAGGTCGCGGGCGTAGAACGCCTGCTCGTAGGTCTCCGGCCGCCCGACCGCCTCGACCACCACGTCGGCGCCGTGGCCGCCGGTCAGCTCACGCACCCGCTCCACCACGTCCTCGCTGCCGGCGTTCACGGTGTGGGTGGCACCGAACCTCTTGGCCCACTCCAGCTTCTTGTCGTCCCGGTCCACGGCGATGATCGTCGTCGCGCCGGCGATGGCCGCACCGGCGATCGCGGCATCACCCACACCACCGCAGCCGATCACGGCGACGGACTCGCCGCGCTGGACCTGCCCGGTGTTCACCGCCGCACCGAACCCGGCCATCACACCGCACCCGAGCAGGCCGGCAGCCGTCGCCGGAGCGAGGGGTCGACCTTCGTGCACTGCCCGGAGTGCACCAGGGTCTTCTCGATGAACGCCCCGATGCCCAGCGCTGGGGACAGCTCGGTGCCGTCGGTCAGCGTCATCTTCTGGCTGGCGTTGTGGGTGTTGAAGCAGTACCACGGCTGACCCTTCAGGCACGCCCGGCACTGGCCGCACACCGCCCGCCAGTTCAGGATCACGTAGTCGCCGACGGCCACGTTCGTGACGCCCTCCCCGACCGCCGACACCACGCCGGCCGCCTCGTGGCCGAGCAGGAACGGGAAGTCGTCGTTGATGCCCCCTTCCCGGTAGTGCAGGTCGGTGTGGCACACCCCGCACGCCTGGATGTCGACCACCGCCTCGCCCGGGCCGGGGTCCGGCACGACGACATCCACGAGCTCCACCGGAGCCCCCTTCTTCATCGCCACGACACCCTTGACGGTCTGAGCCATCGTTACCCCTTCTCCGACTTCCTGGTTTCACTGCATACAGCGAGGCGCGGCGCCCAACCTGACGTCCTTCGCCGACGCTCCCGGCCGGGCGCATGGCCCTCAGTCTTCCTCACAGCGCACCGGCGACCGACAGCGCGGCCGCACGGACGCGCTCTCCCAGCGGGGCGACGTCCACGTCCTCGACGAACACCACGCAGACCGCACCCCGGCACGTGCCGCTCCCGTCCACGACGGGGGACGCGACGGCCCGCAGCCCCGCGTAGACCTCGGCGTGGGACGACGCCCAGCCGCGTTCACGGGCCGCGGTCACCTCCGCTCGCTCCCGCTGCCGCGCCGGTCGGCCGGCGAGCAGCGCGATGCCGGGGGCGCCCCGGTCCGCGCGGTGACGCGCGCCCGGCCGGTAGGCGACGTGGGCTCCGGTGTGGCTCGGCTCGACCACGGCGATCGTGACCGCCTCACCCTGCTCGAGGACCACGAAGAACGCTGTCATCCCCGTGTCGTTCGCCAGGGTGGTCAGCTCCGGCAGTGCGGCCGACTGCAGGGTCGGATGCACCCGGCGGGCGAGAACCGCAAGCCCGGTTCCGGCGACGTAGCCGCGGTCGCCGTCCCGCTGGACCAGGTGGTGGTCCTCCAGGGTGCGCAGCATCCGGTACGCGATAGAGCGGTGCAGTCCCAGCTGCGCCGCCACCTCTGCGACCGAGATCGGCTGGTCGCTGTCGGCGACGAGCCCGAGCGTTCGCAGGCCACGATCCAGAGTCTGGGACGCCGGCCGTGATGTGTTGCCGCCATCACGATCGTTCTCAGAATGTGACACTGAGGCGGTTGTCCTGCGCGGAAGTGTCATCTAAGTTTCCGTTCGACATTCGAATACCTCGTTCGAATATAGAACTCCCCTCCCCAGGTCGGCGGCACGGCTCGCCACGACGGAACCACAAGGAGCTCTACGCATGGCACGACTTCGCACCCTCACTGTCGTCACGGTCGCCGTGCTTGCCCTCGCGCTGGCCGGCTGCGCCGAGAGCACCTCCGGCGGCAACACCGGCGGCAGCAGCGGCGGTAATGGCAACGACAACGGCCCGATCAAGATCGGCGCCGTCCTCGACATCACCGGCGCCGGCGCCAGCCTCGGTGTGCCGGAACGCAAGACGCTGGAGATGCTCGCCCAGCAGGTCAACGACAGCGGCGGCATCGACGGGCGCAGGATCGAGCTGCTCATCGAGGACAACCAGTCCACCGAGGACGGTGCCGCGAAGGCCGCCAGCAAGCTCGTCCAGACCGAGAAGGTCAACATCCTCCTCGGCGCGAGCCGCACCGGCCCCAGCCTGGCGATGCGACCGATCGCGGAGCAGGCCAAGATCCCGATGATCTCCCTCGCCGCGAACGAGAAGATCGTCACGGGCTCGGAGTGGGTGTTCAAGACGGCTCAGAACGACCGGGTGGTCATCGAGAAGATCGTCGACGACATGACGGCCAAGGGCTACAAGAAGATCGGGCTGGCGCGCGACGCCTCCGGCTTCGGCGAGGGCGTCGCCGAGACGTTCACCGAGCTCGGCAAGGATGCCGGCATCCAGATCGTGGCGACCGAGAAGTTCGCGCCCGACGCCAGCGACTTCACCGCCCAGATGGTCAACCTCCGTTCCGCCAACCCGGACGCCGTGGTGATCTGGGGCATCCCGCCGGCCGCCTCACTGGCTCAGGTGGCCTACCGCAAGGTGGGCCCGAAGGTGCCGGTCTACCAGTCGCACGGCATCGGCAACCAGGTCTTCCTCGACACCGCCGGCGACTCCGCCGACGGCCTGATCGCGCCGCTCGTCCGCATGGTGGTCGCCGACCAGCTGCCGGAGAACGACCCGCAGAAGCAGACCGTCACCACGTTCATCAACGACTACAAGTCCGCGTACAACGAGAACCCGTCCACGTTCGCCGGGCACGCGTACGACGGCTTCATGATCGCGGTCAACGCCCTCAAGGAGGTCGGCACCGACCCGAACAAGCTGCGTGACGCGATCGAGAACGTCTCCGACTGGCCGGGTGTCAGCGGCGTGTTCACCATGACGCCCCAGGACCACTCCGGCCTCACCAAGGAGGCCCTCGTCCTGGTCACCGTGGAGAAGGGCAACTGGAAGCTGCTGGAGGGTCAGGCCGGATGACCGACCTGCTCCAGCTGGTCTTCTCCGGACTGGCGCAGGGAGCGGTCTACGGGCTGGTCGCGCTCGGTTTCGTCGCCATCTTCTCGGTGCGCGAGATCGTCAACCTGGCCCAGGGCGAGTACGCCGCCCTGGCCGGGTTGAGCGCGATCAGCGCCGTGGCCGCCGGTATCCCGCTCCTTGCCGCGGTCCTCCTCGTCGTCCCCATGGTCGTGGTCGTCGCCGTCGTCCTCGAACGCCTCTGCATCGCGCCGGTCAAGCGGATGACCCCGCTGGTGTCGATCATCCTCACGCTCGGGATCTCCACCGCCCTCAAGGCGATCATGCTCCTGATCTGGGGCCCCCAGGGGCGCGGCCTCCCGCCGTTCCCGGGCAAGGACCTGCTGGTCGGCGGTGTCAGCATCCGCTCCCAGGAGCTGTGGATCCTGGGTATCGCCGCGATCGTCGGGTTCGCCGTCGTCCGGGCGTACGAGCACACGCTGCTCGGCAAGGCCATGCGTGCCTGCGCCGAGCAGCCGATCGCCGCGCGCCTGGTCGGCATCTCCCCGCGGACGGCGACGATGATCGCCTTCGGTGTCGCCGGCTTCGTCGGTGCCGTCGCCGGCGTCATCGGCAGTCCGGTCTACTTCAGCTCCTGGGACTACGGCCTGGCCCTCGGCCTCAAGGGTTTCGTCGCGGCCACCCTGGGCGGTCTCGTCTCCCTGCGCGTGGCGATGGCCGGCGGCCTCGTCCTCGGTGTGCTGGAGAACCTGGTCGCCGGCTACGTCGACACCGGGTACCGGGACGCCGTCGCGTTCCTCGTCCTGCTGCTCGTGCTGCTCGTCCGCCCACAGGGCCTCGTCCTGCGCGCTCCGGCGGTGAGGGTCTGATGACGAGTCAGACGGCAACGCGCACAGCAGGCCTCGCCGGTGCCCTGCGCGGGTGGCTGCCGTTCGTGCTGCTCGCGGTGGTGCTCGCCGTGTTCCCGCTCGTGTCGTCGGCGAACGTCGTCAACATCGGCGTTTACGCGATGATCTACGGCCTCTCCGCGATCGGCCTGTCCCTGCTGATGGGGCTGGCGGGCCAGGTCAGCCTGGGCCAGGCGGCGTTCTTCGCCGTCGGGGCGTACACCCACGCGATCCTCATCACCAGGTACGACCTGCAGGGCGTGCTGGCGGCGAGCATCGCCGTCCTGGTGGCCATGCTCGTCGCCCTCGTCGTCGGCCTGCCCCTGCTGCGCCTGCGCGGGCACTTCCTCGCGCTGGCCACGCTCGGCCTCGGCATCATCGTGTCCGTCGTGGTCCGCGAGCTGGAGATCACCGGCGGAACGTCCGGCATCTTCGGCATCCCCAAGCCGGAGATCAACGGGCGCATCTACGACAGCCCGGCTGAGTTCTTCTGGCTGCTGGCCCCGTTCGTGTTCATCGGCCTGGTGCTCGCGCGCAACCTCGTTCGCGGGCGCACCGGACGGGCGCTGTCGGCCGTCAACGACTCCGAGGTCGCGGCGGAGTGCCTGGGAGTCAACACGTTCGCCCTGCGCCTTCGGGTGTTCGTGCTGTCCGCCGGCTACGCCGGTCTCGCCGGCGTGTTCTACGCGTACTGGCTCGCGGTCGTCAGCCCCGAGGCGGCGGGCTTCGAGCTGAGCGTGCAGTTCCTGCTGATGGTGGTTCTCGGTGGCTTGTCCACCGTCTGGGGCGCCATCACCGGCGCCGCCGTCGTCGCCGTGCTCGACGAGGGCACCCGGGCGCTGCTGCCGAGGCTGCTCCCAGGCGCGACCGGCGAGGTGCAGCTCATCGGGTTCGGCGTCGTCCTCGTCCTTCTCGTCGTGCTGCTGCCCGGCGGTCTGGCGCAGGCCTGGGCGATGCTCACCTCACGCCTGCGGGACCGCGCTGGTGGGGGACGAGCCGCAGGCGAGGTGCCTACCGTCGCTGCGGGTGCGCCGTCCGGGAACCAGGAGAACGCGGGTGCCCGGCGGAAGGAAGGGCGCACGCGGACGGCGGCGACGGGCGGGAGCCAGGGCGAGAACGCTCCCGATCCCCGCTTCGAGGAGCTGTGCAGGCTGGCCGACCGGTTCCGCGCCGGCGACTACCACGCCGTGCTGGGCCTGTCCGCGGACGCCCCGGCAGCGAGCCTGCGCAGCGCCTACGAGGCCTTGTCCGAGCGCACCCACCCCGACCGCTTCAGCGGCTCGAGCCAGGCCGTGCGCGACCTGGCGGCGGAGGTGTACCGCCTGGTGGGCGAGGCGTACGCGACCCTGTCGGACCCGCGCCGTCTCCAGGAACGGGAGCTCGAGCGCAGGCAGATCGAGC
>JASBSH010000295.1 GCA_030149025.1 Actinomycetales bacterium
AGGCGACGCTCGTGTCCCGACGGCTGCCGGGCGCCGTCCTGCACGACCCGGAGGAGATCGCCGAGCGGTGCGTGGCGATGGCCACGGGCAAACCGATCAAGGACGTCGAGGGCGGGGACCTGACCATCACGCCCGGGTCCATCTGCGTGCACGGTGACACCGCCGGCGCCGTCCAGATCGCGCGCCAGGTGCGGGAGGCGCTCGGCGAGGCCGGGGTCGACGTCCAGCCGTTCGCGCCCTGATGCGGGTGCTCCCGAGCGGCAGCACCGCCCTTCTCGTCGAGCTGGACGACCTCGAGGAGGTGCTGGCTCTCTACTCGGCTCTGAAGGACCACGCGCCGCCCGGCGTCCTGGACCTCGTACCCGCGGCCCGCACCCTGCTGGTGGTGACCGACCCTTCCCGGAGGAGTCTCGACTCGGTCGAGGCGGTGCTGCGCGACACGACCCCCCGGCGAGGTGAGCGCACCGCGGGCGAGCTCGTCGAGATCCCGGTCCGCTACGACGGTGAGGACCTGCCGGGGCTCGCGGAGACGCTCGGCTGGGGGGTGGACGAGCTCGTCCGGCGGCACACCGAGGACGAGTGGACGGTGGCGTTCTGCGGCTTCGCGCCGGGCTTCGGGTACATGACCTCGGCGAGCCGGTCCTGGCAGGTGCCGAGACGCCCCTCACCACGGACGAAGGTGCCGGCGGGCGCGGTAGCCCTGGCGGGGGAGTTCAGCGGGGTCTACCCGCGCGAGTCCCCCGGAGGGTGGCAGCTGATCGGGCGCACCGACGTCCAGGTCTTCGACCTGGATCGTGACCCTCCGGCGCTGCTCTCCCCGGGTACCCGCGTCCGGTTCGTGGAGGTCGGCCGGTGACGGCACGACGGACGGTCACCGTGCTCGAGCCCGGTCCGCTCACCACCATCCAGGACGCCGGCCGGCTCGGCCGGGCGGCCCTCGGCATCGGCAGGTCCGGTGCGTGCGACCGGCGGTCCTACCGGCTCGCCAACCGCTTGGTCGGTAATCCGGAGGACGCGGCCGTCCTCGAGGTGACCTTCGGCGGGCTGGTTCTGCGTGCGGATCACGACGTCCTGGTCGCCCTGACCGGCGCGCACTGTCCGGGCACGCCCCACAACGGCCCGACCCGCCTCCGCAAGGGTGACGTGCTGCGGCTGCCCGCGCCGTCCACCGGGCTACGCACCTACGTCGCCCTGCGGGGCGGGGTGGCGGTGGAACCGGTCCTCGGCTCGCGCTCCAGGGACATGCTGTCGGGGATCGGGCCACCCGTCGTCGCCGCCGGCACATGCCTGCCCCTCGGCGAGCCGACGGGCGAGGTCCCCGGCGTGGAGGTCGCGCCCGTGCCCGCACCGCCCGGCGACCTCCTCGTCGTCCGGGTCACGTCCGGGCCTCGCCGGGACTGGTTCGAGCCGTCGATGTGGTCGCGCCTGGTGAGCCAGGAGTACGTGGCGAGCAGCGACAGCAACCGGGTCTGCGTCCGGCTCGAAGGGGAGCCGTTGGAACGCTCCCGGACCGGTGAGCTGCCGAGTGAGGGCATGGTGAGGGGCGCGCTGCAGGTGCCGCCGTCCGGCGTCCCGGTGCTGTTCCTGGCCGACCATCCCGTCACCGGTGGCTATCCCGTGATCGCGTACGTCGTGGACGACGACGTGGATGCCTGCGCACAGCTGCGGCCCGGTCAGCGCGTGCGATTCACCGAGGGCCGGCGGTGACGCTGTCGGGCTCCCGGGACGTAACCGGCACCTCGAAGACCTTCATCACCTCGTCGCCGTAGTCGTTGATGACCTTGACGGCGATCTTGCCGGTCGACGGCTTCTCGAACGGACGTGACGTGGTGCTGTACAGCGTGGCCCATGCGTCGGCGTCGATGTCCGCCTTCAGCGCCGTCTTCAGCCGCTTCAACGGGTCGTTGCCGCCGGTGAAGTAGCAGTGCCGGACGAAGAAGCTCTCCTCGTTGTACTGGGTGTCGATCATCCACAGCGCGATCTGGTCGGTCCCGCCGCTGCGGACCTCACCGGTCGTCGGGTCGTACACGTCGACACCGAGCAGCTCGACGACCAGACGCCCGTCGTCGCTCTCTCGCAGGTCGATGTCCGGCTCCCCGAACACCGTGAACAGGTTGCCGGCGCCCGTCTTCTTCAGGTCCTCACCCATCAGCAGGTCGGCGTTCATCCGCACGAACAGCACCGGCAGCCGCCCCAGCTTGCGAGCACCGGCAACGTT
>JASBSH010000213.1 GCA_030149025.1 Actinomycetales bacterium
TGTAGTCGACCAGGGAGTACTCCGCGCCGTGGATCCGGCCGGTCGCGCCGCCGACGTGCAGCGACTTGCCGGTGTCCTCCTCCATGTGGGCGCGTTCGATGAGCACCCGGCACGTGAACGCGTCACCGTGCTCGCTGGCCGGCACCTCGACGTCCAGGTAGCCGTCGACGGCGATCGGCTCGTCGTACTGCGAGGTCTGGAAGTTCTTCGGCATGTCCGGGTAGAAGTAGTTCTTCCGGGCGAACCGGCAGCGGGGCGCGATGCTGCAGTTCAGCGCCAGACCGATCCGGACGGCGGACTCCAGCGCCGCCTGGTTCAGCACCGGGAGCGCACCTGGGAGACCGAGGCAGACCGGGCACACCTGGGTGTTCGGGTCGGCGCCGAACGCGGTGGGGCAGCCGCAGAACATCTTGCTGTTGGTCGACAGCTCGACGTGCACCTCGAGCCCCAGCACCGGGTCGAACCTCTCGACCACCTCGTCGTAGTGCAGCACGGCGTCGGCCGTGGCACTCGTGGTGAGGCTCATCGCGCCCCCTCCTTCATCGGGTCACCGGCTTCATCGGGTCACCGGTCATCTCCGGTACGCGGTCCAGGATCGGCCCGCCCCACTTCTGGACCAGCAGCTGCTCGAGGACGGCGCCCACGCGGTAGAGCCGTGCGTCCTCCTGTGCCGGGGCGAGCACCTGCAGACCCGCCGGGAGCCCGTCCTCCGCCAGACCGCTCGGCAGCGAAAGGCCCGGAACCCCGGCGAGATTCGCCGGGATGGTCGCGACGTCGTTCAGGTACATCGCCATCGGGTCGTCGAGCTTCTCGCCGAGGCGGAACGCGGTGGTCGGCGCGGTCGGCGACACCAGCACGTCTGCCTGCTCGAACGCGGCGGCGAAGTCCCGCTGCACCAGGGTGCGGACCTTCTGGGCACTGCCGTAGTAGGCGTCGTAGTAGCCGGCGGACAGCGCGTACGTGCCGAGGATGATGCGCCGCTTCACCTCGTCGCCGAACCCGGCCTCACGAGTGGCGGCCATCACCTGCGCGGCGTTCACCTCGGCCTCCGTCATGCCGTCCGGGATGACGCGCAGACCGAACCGCATGGCATCGAACTTCGCCAGGTTGCTGCTCGCCTCGCTGGGCAGGATCAGGTAGTACGCCGCGAGCGCGTACTCGAAGTTGGGGCACGACACCTCGACGACCTGCGCGCCGACGTCCTCGAGAAGCTGCAGCGCCTCTGCGAAACGCGCCCTGACGCCGTCCTGGTAGCCCTCTCCCCCGAGCTCACGGACGACGCCGACGCGAAGCCCGTCCACACTGCCGTTGCGCGCGGCCTCCACGAGGCCGCGGACCGAGTCGGTGAGGCTGGTGGAGTCGCGCGGGTCGTGCCCGCCGATCACCTCGTGCAGCAGCGCGGCGTCCGGAACCGTTCTGGCACAGGGCCCTGCCTGGTCCAGGCTCGAGGCCAGCGCGACCAGGCCGTACCGGGACACACCGCCGTAGGTGGGCTTCACGCCGACAGTTCCGGTGACGGCGGCCGGCTGGCGGATGGAGCCGCCGGTGTCGGTGCCGATCGCGAGCGGGGCCTCGAACGCGGCGACCGCGGCGGCCGACCCGCCTCCGGAACCGCCGGGGATCCGGTTCGTGTCCCAGGGGTTGCGCGTCGGGCCGTACGCCGAGTGCTCGGTGCTGGAGCCCATGGCGAACTCGTCCATGTTGGTCTTGCCGAGAATGACGGCACCGGCGTCCTTGAGGCGGCGCACGACGGTCGCGTCGTACGGCGGCACCCAACCCTCGAGGATCCGGCTGCCGCAGGTGGTCGGCATGCCGGTGGTCGTGAGCACGTCCTTCACGGCGACCGGGACGCCGGCCAGCGGCCCCAGCGGCTCACCGGCGGCGCGCTTGCGGTCGACCTCGTCGGCAGTGGCGAGGGCCCCCTCGGCGTCGACGTGCAGGAACGCGTGGATCTCGCCGTCCACCGCTGCGATGCGGTCGAGGTGCGCCTGCGTCACCTCACGCGCCGTCGTCTCGCCGGACGCGATCGCGTTCGCCAGCTCTGTCGCGGTGCTGCGGGTCAGGTCGCCCGCGGTCGGGTCGCTCATCGAGCCGCTCACTCCTCGTCCAGGATCCGCGGCACGCGGAACCGGTCCTGCTCGGTCTCCGGGGCGCCGGACAGCGCCTGCTCCACCGTCAGCCCCGGGGTCACTTCGTCCGGCCGCGTCACGTTGGTCAGCGGCATCGGGTGCGACGTCGCGGGGACGTCGTCACTCGCGACCTTCTGGACGGTTGCGACGGCGTTGATGATGACGTCGAGCTCGCCGGCCAGACGCTCCTGCTCGGCTTCGGAGAGGTCGATTCGGGCCAGGGAGGCCAGGCGTGCGACCTCGTCGGCGGAGATGGCGGACATGTGCATTGAGTCTAGGGCGCGCCCGGCCCTGCCCGTGTGGTGCCCTCGGGCCGGCACCCGGCCGTTCCGCGGCGGGTGAAGCCGTCTGGATGCCTTCCCTCGGCACCCCCGGACAGCTACTGTGCGGCTACCCCCGCTGAGCCGGCGGGGACGGTGAGGAGGAGCTGTGGCGTCGGTCCACCACGAGGATCTGCTCGACGTGCCGCCGGCCGTGCGCGAGCGCCGGACAGGGCCGTTGCTGTCGGTGCGCGACCTTCGCACGTACTTCGTCGGCGAGGAGGGCGTCGTGAAGGCCGTCGACGGCGTCTCCTTCGACGTGGCACCGGGCGAGCGCCTCGCCATCGTGGGTGAGTCCGGATCGGGCAAGTCGGTCACGGCGCAGTCGGTGCTCGGCCTGATCGACCCTCCCGCCGGGCACGTCGTGGGCGGCCAGGTCATCTTCGAGGGGCAGGACC
>JASBSH010000243.1 GCA_030149025.1 Actinomycetales bacterium
GGGTTGCAGAGGATGACGGTGCGCGCGCCGGCGGCCAGCTCGGCCTCGATCCGCTCGAGATCGAGGACGGCGACAGGCACGTCCGCGTCCAGGGGCACCTGCACGAGGCGTCGCCCGGTCAGCTGTGCGACGTCCAGGAACGGCGGGTACGCCGGGGTGGGGACGACGACCGGCGCCTTCTCGCAGAGCGTTTCGAGCACGAGCCGGACCCCGGCCATCACGTCGCCGGTGAGGACGACGCGTGCCGGGTCGGTCTCCCAGCCCCAGTTGCGTGCCGCGAAGCCAGCGAAGGCCTCAGCGAGCCTCAGACCCGGCTTCGGCGCCGGGTAGCCGACGACCTCGTCCCGCAGGGCCTGCTGCAGCGCCGCTGTGATGTGCGGATCCAGCGCATAGTCGGTCTCGGCCACCCATGCGGGCAGCACGCCCGGCTCGGCCAGGTCCCACTTCACGCTGTCCCGCGCCCGCAGCTGCTCGTCGCTCAGATCCTCGATCACGGGTTGATCCTGCCAAGCCCGTCCGGGGGATACCGTCGGACCATGAGCGACCTGCAGTGTGCGGCTACCTTCCTCGTGCTGGACGACGACTCTCCGGGCACCGACGAGCGTCAGCTGGAAGGTGTCACGGCACAGCTGGCCGAACAGCTCGCTGGCCGCCGCGTGGCCAAGGTTCTCGCCAGTCCTTCCATGCCGCAGCTGGCGCGGGCGGCCCGGATCGCGGAGCACCTCGGCGTGACGTCGGAGTCGGCGCCCGGGCTCGACGAAGGCCCGCTGTTCCGTCAAGCCGTCGAGGACGCCGCGGACGTCTACCGTGGCGAGGCCGTCCTGCTCGTTGCCCCCCTCGAGGTCGTGCGGGCCGCTCTGGGGCTGGCGACCGCGCCGGCCCCGGGCGAGCTGGTGGAGCTGCAGGTGGACGCGGACGGCTGGCTGGTGCGCCAAGGGGGGAGCGGGGAGACGCGGTGACGACAGCGCACGAGGTCTTCGAGGACAACGAGCGAAACCAACGGGTCCTGGACCGGTCCCGCCGCTGGCGCGCTCTGCTGGACGTGCTGGCCCTCACCGGGCGGCTCACGGTGACCGAGGCGGCCCGGCGGCTGGGCGTCTCGGAGGCCACCGTCCGCCGCGACTTCACGGCGCTTGCCGAGCAGCAGCTGGTGACCCGAACGCATGGTGGCGTGGTCGCCGCGGCGGTTGCGTACGACCTGCCCGCGCGGTACCGGGCGGGAGGGGAGTCGGACGCCCAGGAGCGCATCGCCACGGTCGCGGCCGGGCTCCTCGAGCCGGGGACGGTCGTGGCGTTCAACGGCGGGACGACGACCTCCGCCACGGCGCGGAAGCTCGCCGCACGGACGGATCTCAGCGGGACGCCGGGTCGCCCGGCTATCACGGTTGTGACGAACGCGCTCAACATCGCGGCGGAGATGGTGCTGCGTCACCACATCCGGACGGTGACGCTGGGCGGCGTCGCCCGACCGCAGTCCTACGAGCTGACCGGACCGCTGGCGAACCTGGTGCTCGAGCAGCTGTGGATCGACGTCCTGGTGCTCGGCGTCGACGGTTTCACCCTGGACGCCACCTCCACCCGCAACGAGGCCGAGGCCGGCGTCAACACCATGTTCGTCAAGCGCAGCGAGAAGGTCGTCGTTGTCGCGGGCTCGGAGAAGCTGGGCCGCCGGACGTTCGCGCGCATCTGCTCGAGCTCGGCCGTTGACACCTTGGTCACCGACACGGATGCGGACTCGGAGGCGGTCGAGGGATTGCGGGACAAGGGCATCGACGTCATCCTCGCGTGATGGCCGACCCGCAGCAGACGCATCTGACCATCGCCCAGGTCGTTCTCGACTCGACCGACGTGCGAAAGATCGCCGAGTTCTACCGGCAGCTGCTGGGGCTTCAGTACCGACCCGGTCACGAGCCCCCGCCCGCGGGTGAGCCCGACCCGAACGGCGAGGACTGGCTCGTGCTGCGCAACCCGGGTGGTGTGCAGCTGGCCTTCCAGCAGGTGACGCAGCTGCAGGAGCCGACCTGGCCGCAGAATGACGTGCCGCAGCAACTGCATCTGGACATGACCGTGTCGAGTATCGAGGAGCTGGACGCGCAGCACGACCGTGCGCTCGCACTGGGCGCGCGGCTGCTGCTCGACCGGTCGGACGATGCCGAGGAGCCGCTGCGGGTCTACGCGGACCCCTCAGGTCATCCGTTCTGCATCTTCGTGGCCTGAGCGCTCGCGCGGGCGAGCGTCACGACCTGGACGATGATCGCGATACCGCTCCCGACGAGCCCCAGGACCAGTCCGATCCTGACGAGGGTCTCCCAGGGGAAACCAGCGGCGAAATCGAACGGCAAGACGTTCCACATCGCCCACATCGCCGCGATGCCGACCGCGGTGACCAGCAGGTCGCCGAGCGCCTTGAACCACACCGGGTCTGCCACGAGGAACATCACGTTGACCCCGAGGCCGACCGCGATGGACGCGTTGACCAGGCCCAGCACCTTGGAGAAGTACGGGGTGAGGAACGGCAGCGCGTCCCAGCCCGGCGAAGCGTTGATGAGGAACAGCAGCACGGCGTTGATCGCCACTGAGAAGCCGTAGCCGACCCGTCGGCTGGCCACCGACTGGCGGGGTTTCGCGGGTGCTGCGGGCTGCTGTGTGTCGAGTGCCATGACGGCCTCCTTCGCTACCCCGCCTTCCACGTTAGGAAGCCGCGACTTCGACGTTCAGAGGCCAAGGTCACCAAAGCCACTTGCGGTGATCATGGAAGTCCGGTTCAAGCCGCTGAACCGGGATTTCATGATCACCGCAGGGGGTGGGCGCGACGCACCTGCTCGAGC
>JASBSH010000261.1 GCA_030149025.1 Actinomycetales bacterium
GTCGACTGGAGGTTCACGACCAGCGACGCCCGCATCAAACTTCGGCACTTATACCCAGCCGTTTAGAGGCGACGTTCTACTAGGGAGGAAAGGCGCCCCGCGTCCCCCGAACGGCTCAATCACCGGGCGTACGGAACTGCATGATCACGGACAGGAATCGGTGCCTCACTCAGCGATGTTCGGCGTGATGACGCGGGGATGAAGGTCCTCCGCCGGCGGCATCCACTCCGACGCCACGGCGTCGACCTGCTCCCCCGAGCGGATGTCCTTGACCGAGTCGCTCGCACCGTCGGCACCGAGGAACCACACGAACGGGATCCCCCGCCGGTCCGCGAACCGGATCTGCCTGCCGAACTTCGCTGCGGACGGCGACACCTGCGTCGCGATGCCACGGGCACGCAGCGCTGTGGCGACGTCCTCGCCGCGGCGCCGGTCGTCGCCGGTGTTCAGCGCCACGAGAACGCATGTCGGGACGGACCTGGACGCCGTCAGCCCGCGCGCGAACAGCAGGCTCAGCGCGCGCGTCACACCGAAGGAGATGCCCACGCCCGGGTAGCTCACCTTGCCGTCGGACGCCAGGGAGTCGTAGCGCCCGCCGGACGAGACCGAGCCGAACTGCTCGTAACCTGTCATCAACGTCTCGTACACCGTGCCCGTGTAGTAGTCCAGGCCGCGGGCGATCCGCAGGTCCGCAACCACGGCACCCGGCATCCGCGAGGCCGCCTCACCGACGACGGCAGCCAGCTCGGAAAGCCCCTGGTCCAGCAACGGGTGCGAGACGCCGAGCGACCGGACCCGTTCGACGAAAGACGTGTCGTCCGAACGGACCTCGGCCAGCGCCAGACAAGCCTTCGCCTGGTCCGCGTCGGCACCGGCGGTCGACATGAGAAGCTGCGTGACGCCGTCCGGCCCGATCTTGTCGAGCTTGTCGACGCACCGAAGGACCGCAGCCGGGTCGTCCAGCCCGAGTCCGCGGTAGAAGCCCTCGGCGAGCTTGCGGTTGTTCACCTGGATCGTCACCGGCGGGAAGCCGAGCGAGCGCAGCTCGCTGAACACCTCCGCCATCACCAGCGGCATCTCGACGTCGTAGTGGAACGGCAGCTCGTCGCGGTCGACCACGTCGATATCGGCCTGCAGGAACTCGCGGAAGCGCCCCTCCTGCGGCCGCTCCCCCCGCCACACCTTCTGGATCTGGTAGCGCCGGAACGGGAACTGCAGCTTGCCGGCGTTCTCCAGCACGTAGCGCGCGAACGGCACCGTGAGGTCGAAGTGCAGCGCCAGGGCGGCGTCTGCTGCATCAGCCTCATCACCGGCCAGCCGCCGGACGCCGTACACCTCCTTGTCGATCTCACCCTTGCGCAGCAGCTGCTCGACGGTCTCGACCGCGCGCGTCTCGATCGACGCGAACCCGTGCAGCTCGAACACGCGCCGCACGGTGTCGAGGACCTGCTGCTCGACGATGCGCTGGGCAGGGCTCCACTCCGGGAAGCCCGAGATGGGCGTCACCCGCGCCATCAGCCGGCCACCTCCAGCAGGAACGGGTTGGTGGCGCGCTCGCGCCCGATCGTCGTCGCCGGACCGTGCCCGGGAAGCACCAGCACGTCGTCCGGCAGCGGCAGGACGACGTCACGCAAGGAGCGCAACATCGCCTCGTGGGAGCCCCCCGGCAGATCGGTGCGGCCGATGCTGCCGGCGAACAGCACGTCACCGGACAGCACGGTGGAGCTGAGCGGCTCGCT